>JBEPZZ010000029.1:0-22802 GCA_041640575.1 Pseudothermotoga sp.
GGGATGTGTGCAGGCTTGAAGCGTCTTACATGTTGTATGGTAACGATATGGACGAAACCGTTACTCCACTTGAAGCTGGCTTGTCGTGGACAGTCAAATTTGAAAAAGATTTCATTGGTAAAGAAACTTTAGTAAAACAAAAAGAAGAAGGGCTGAAGAGAAGAATAAGAGGATTGAAACTTGAAGGTAAGAGAATTGCAAGGCATGGGATGAAAGTTTTTAAGGATGGCAAAGAGATTGGATACATTACAAGTGGCACACTCTCACCAACTTTGGGGGAATCTATAGCGCTTGCAATGCTCTCAGGAGATTTGAAACTGCAGGATGAAGTTCAAGTAGATATAAGAGGAACTTTGGTTAATGGAAAAATCATCAAGCTTCCATTTTACAGAGGATCTGTAAAAACAAAATAGGAGGTGTTCAGGATGAAGAAATTTGCTAAGACCCACGAATGGGTAGAAGTAGAAGGAAACATCGTGAAAGTTGGTATTTCTGTTTACGCACAGGAAAAGCTCGGAGATGTTGTGTATGTCGATCTTCCAAAGATCGGCAAGCAAGTTAAGAAAGGAGAAATTCTGCTCAGTATTGAATCTGTCAAAGCAGCGGGAGATGTTTACGCTCCAGTGAGTGGGAAAGTTGTCGAGGTAAACGGAGCATTGAGTAATCAACCTGAACTGATTAACAAAGATGCAGAAGGCCAAGGCTGGATTGCAAAGATAGAAATGACAAATCCTGCGGAATTAAACGATTTGATGAGCGAGTCTGACTACAGAAAGTTCTGTGAGGAGGAAGGTTAATGCACCCATATATTCCTCACACTGAGGAAGATATAAAAAGAATGCTTGAAACCATTGGAATTAGCTCTTTGGAAGAGCTCTATACAGATGTACCTAAGACAGTTTCCAATTTGAATCTTCCAAATGGTAAAGATGAATTTTCTGTACACGCCATTTTAAAGCAGCTTGCAAATTTAAACAAAGCTATTGACAAGGAAAAGATCTTCATGGGAGCAGGAATTTATGCACATCACATACCAGAAGTTGTGAAAGTACTATCCAGTCGACCAGAATTTGTCACGGCATATACACCGTATCAAGCTGAAGTGTCTCAGGGAACATTGCAAGCGCTTTTTGAATACCAAACGATGATTTGTGAACTGACGGGGATGGAAGTTGCAAATTCATCAATGTACGATGGAGCAAGTGCACTTGCTGAAGCTGTTTTAATGGCTCACAGAATTAATTCTAGAAAAAAGGTTTTAATGAGCGAAGCTATTCATCCTGAATATGTCCAGACATGCCATACTTACGCAACTGCTCAGAACATAACCTTCGAAACAATTCCAATCGATGAATCTGGTGCCACAAATGTTCAGGCGTTAAAAAATATGGTTGACGATGATACGTGTGCCGTTGTGGTGCAATATCCAAATTTCTTTGGAGTGGTTGAAGATCTCAGAATAATTAGAGACGTTGCAAAAGACGTTGTATTCATAGTTGTTGCCGAACCATTTTCCCTTTCAGTTCTTGAACCACCGGGAAGCTTTGGAGCTGACATTGTCGTTGGTGATGGGCAACCGTTGGGCATAGAAATGAATTATGGAGGACCGACTGTTGGATTTTTTGCCACGCTCGAAAAGCATGTGAGGAAAGCACCAGGCAGAATAATTGGGCAGACCAAAGATATTGATGGAAAAGTAGGGTATGTTATGGTCTTACAGACTAGGGAGCAGCATATTAGAAGGGAGAAAGCAACTTCAAATATCTGCACAAACCATGCATTGATGGCTCTTACTAACGCAATTTTCATGAGCGTTCTAGGTCCAGAAGGTTTGAAAGAAGTGGCTTTAAGAAGCTATTCAAATGCACATTACTTGGCGGCAAAGTTGGAAAAAATAGGTCTGTCACGACCTTTTAATGGTGAGTTTTTCAACGAATTTGTCATCAAAGTCTCAGCAGATTACGATGCAAAGTGGAGAAGGATTTTCGAGAAAGGTTTTCTTGGTCCGTTACCATTGAGTTGGTATTTTGAAAAATATAAAGATTATGCACTTTCCTGTGCTACAGAGGTTAACACGAAAGAATCGATAGATGAGTTTGTCGAAGTACTGGGGCGTGATTTAGCATGACGATTTTTGAAAAATCGGTTCCTGGAAGAAAAGCTTTCAGATTGCCAAAAAACGATGTACAAACTTTTGAAATCAACCTACCAGAACACTTAAAGAGAAAGAAACCACCTTTGTTGCCTGAACTTTCTGAACCAGATGTTGTCAGACATTATATTAATCTAGCAAGCAAAAATTATTCTGTTGACAAAGGTTTCTATCCCTTAGGCTCCTGCACAATGAAATACAATCCAAAGTTAAATGAGACTGTTGCAGTTTTGGAAGGATTTGTGAAGATTCATCCATACCAACCTTGGGAAAGTGCTCAAGGTGCTTTAAAGCTGATGTACGAACTTAAGCAGTTTTTGTGCGAAATCACCGGAATGGACGATATGACTTTGCAACCAGCTGCTGGTGCTCACGGAGAACTTGTCGGAATGCTGATAGCAAGAGCTTACCACGTCTCAAGAGGCGATCTGAAAAGATGCGTAGCTTTAGTTCCAGATTCTGCCCACGGCACCAATCCAGCTTCAGCTGCAATGGCTGGATTTGAGGTGATTGAGCTTAAGTCAACAAAGGATGGCTTGATTGATTTAGAAGAACTCAAAAGAAATTTGAATGAAAAAGTAGCCGTTTTGATGCTTACCAATCCTAACACGCTTGGCCTGTTCGAAAAGGATATTCTTCAAATTGCAAAAATAGTTCATGAAGCTGGTGCGTTACTCTACTACGATGGGGCCAACTTAAACGCGATAATGGGTAGAACTAGACCGGGTGACATGGGATTTGATATAGTTCATCTGAACCTTCACAAGACTTTTTCAACCCCACACGGTATGGGAGGACCAGGAAGTGGTCCGGTCGGCGTGAAAAGCTTCCTCAGTGAATTTTTGCCAATCCCAGTGATAAGAAAGAATGAAGAAAAGTATTATCCTGATTTCAATTTGCCAAAATCTGTTGGCAGAGTGAGAAGTTTCTACGGAAACTTTAGCGTCTTGGTAAAAGCTTATACCTACATACTTTCGATGGGTGCAGATGGTTTAACTCATGCTTCTAAAATGGCCGTACTGAACGCAAATTATCTTAGAAAACTTGTTTCAAAGTATTTTGATATAGCTTCCCCAAGAACATGCATGCACGAATTTGTCGTGGATGGTAGCAGGTTTGTTAAGGAAACTGGTGTGAAAGTTTTGGATGTCGCTAAGAGACTACTTGATTATCAGGTTCATGCTCCAACGGTATATTTCCCGTTGATAGTTCACGAAGCAATGATGATTGAACCAACCGAGACTGAGAGTAAGGAGACTTTAGACTATTTTGCAGCTGTACTTGAAAAAATAGTTCATGAAGCTAGGACAAACCCAGAGCTTGTCAAAAACGCTCCATACACAACACCGGTGAGAAGGCTGGATGACGTAAATGCTACCAAATATCCTGTTTTCAAGTACAAAAAGTGAAATTACCGGGCGCGTTGCGCCCGGTTCTGCTCAACCTTGCCTAATCTTCATGGAGGTATACGATAATGAAAGCGATCCTCTTCGATTATGATGGAACATTGGCGCTGACCAACGAAGATTTGTTTGCAAGGAATTATTTCGAGCATTTGAACAGTTTTATGAAAGGAAAATATTCTGTAGCAATTAGCAGCAAGGATGTTCTTGAGTGTGTAGAGTACATAATAAAGAATGCCGATGGCGAAAGAAACAACTTTGTCAGGTTTTTGGATTGTTTCTCATCAAAAACGAAAGAAAACATTGAATGGATGAAAGCTTTTCAAGATTTCTATTCGAGCGAAGATTTTGAAAGCTTAAAGGACCTTGCAGTGCCAAATGAGAAAATTATAGAGTTGCTTCATAAATCTAAGGCTAAAGGTTTAAAAACGGTCCTGGCAACCAACCCGGTCTTTCCAGAGATTGCGATCGTAAGGCGTTTGCATTGGATCGGTCTTACAGAAGCAGATTTTGATTTGATAACAACAATGGAAAACTTTTTCTACTGCAAACCACATCCACAGTATTTTTTGCAGATTTGCAAAATATTGAACGTTGAACCTGAGGACTGCATCATGATAGGGAACGATGATCATTTTGACAAGCCGTGTGAAAATGTTGGAATAGTTTTCAAACATGTGACTGAAGTAAATGAAGACTGGATTCAAAATTTATTAGATTATCGAGGTGCATAACGTGAAGGTAATGATAGATATTGATGATGTACTCACGAATTTCAACAGAGCTTTCCTTGAGATTTCCAACAAGCTTTTCTCAACTCCCGTCGAGGTTGAGATAACTGTCTGGGAATTTCATAAATGTGTACCTGGCCTGGACTACGATAAGGAAATGATAGTTTGGGAAACGATAGAGAATACGGAAGATTTTTATGAACAGTTACCACTTTATGCGAGTCAAGAAGATTTGGAACTTCTTAGACAAGTCGTAAAAATTGGAGTGGATGTTTATCTTATCACCGCACGTTTCCCAGTAAAAGGTAAAACGGTTGAAGAACAAACCAGAAATTGGATCGAGAAATATCTGGGCTTAGAACTTCCTGTGATAGTGACGTCAAGTAAAGGAAAGAAGTGTAAAGAGATTGGTATTTCATTAGCTTTGGACGATGCACCACATCATATACAAGACCTTATCGAGCAAGGAATCCCAACGGTTGTCATGGATTGGCCTTATAACAGGCATTTAGATTCGCTTCCAAGAGTTAAATCACTTAAAGAGTTTCTGGAAAGATACGTTTTACACAGGGAGGTGAGATAATGAAAAAATTCTTTCTTTTGATCATTTGCATCGTTTTGATGACAGTTATTTATGGTGCACCAAAGAAGGTTGCATATGTCATTAACGGTTCGTTGGGAGACCAGTCTTTTTACGATTCTGGCTATGCGGGTATCAAGAAGATTGAAAAGGATTTCGGTGTTGAAACAAGGGTAATCGAGTGTAATTTCGATCCATCGTTGTACTATCCTAGTTTGATGGCGGCAGCCAGATGGGCTGATGTAATTTTCGTGATTTCATATGGTTTTGAAGAGGAGTTAAAACAAGTTGCCACAAAATTTCCAGAGAAAATCTGGGTCAATATCGATACGGTGGTTCAGGATCCAAAGGGAATAATTTCAAGTGTGGATTACCGTGAGGAAGAAGGAGCGTTCTTGGCTGGAGTTGTTGCCGCAATAGTGACAACGATGACGGAATTACCTGGAATTAACCCTCAAAAAATAATTGGAGCCGTTGGAGGGGATGATGATATTGTCATAAGATCGTTTGTCTACGGCTATGAACAAGGCGCAAAGTACATCGACCCTCAAGTTGAGGTAAAGGTTATTTATGTTGGTAGCTGGGATGATCCGGCGAAAGGAAAACAAGCCGCATTGCAACTCTATGCTCAGGGAGCCGACGTTGTTTTCCAAATTGCAGCCCTTACTGGCTTCGGAGTACTTCAGGCAGCAAAAGAAGTTGGAAAGTATGCAATAGGCGTTGATTCGAATCAAAACCCGTTGATGCCAGGTCATGTTATAACTAGTGATCTCAAGGAAGTTGGCCAATCCATTTACAAGATTTTCCAGATGATCATTAATGGGACTTTCCAAAAGGGAATGATTTACAGTTTTGGGGTTAAGGAAGGAATGGTTGGTTTAGCAATTGACGAGTATACAAGGATGATACTTCCAGAAGCTGTCGTGAATCGAATACTCGAGATTCAAAGAAAAATAGCGGAGGGTGAGATAAAAGTCAAGTACTATCAACCTTAAAACAAGGTGAGTAAAGTGTCATACATCGAGATGGTTGGAATATACAAGATCTATCCACCGGATGTAATTGCTTTGAAGAATGTGGATCTCTCCCTACAAAAGGGAGAGATCCATTCAATTGTAGGTGAAAATGGGGCTGGTAAATCTACACTCATGAAAATTCTCTACGGCCTCGTTAAACCTTCCATGGGCATTATAAAGATTAATGGTGTCAGAAAGTCTATCACAAGTCCAACAAAAGCTCAGCAAAATGGGATTGGAATGGTTCATCAGGAATTCATGCTTATACCATCTTTAAGAGTTTATGAAAACATCTTGCTTGGAAAAGAAAAAACAATTTTTGGATTTTTGAAACGACATGAGATGAAAAAAGATGTCGAACATTTTGTCGAAAAGTTTGGTTTCAATTTGGATGTGGATACAATAACTGCCGATTTGTCTGTGGCTGCGCAGCAGAAAGTTGAAATACTCAAAGTTCTATACACAGGAGCCGATATCTTGATTTTAGACGAACCTACGGCTGTTTTAACTCCGCAAGAAAGTAGTGAGTTGTTTGAGCAGCTGAAAAAATTGAAAGATCTTGGGAAAGCAATTGTTTTCATCAGTCATAAACTTGATGAAGTCCTTGGCATTTCGGATAGAATCACAATTTTAAGAAAAGGTGAAAAGGTGGCAACTGTTTTAGGTAAGGATGTAAGCAAAACCGATCTGGCAAGAATGATGATTGGTAAACCTGTACTTTTTGACATAAAAATTCAGAAAGTTGGAAAAGGTGAACCTGTATTAGTTTTGAAAAATCTCACTGTCAAATCCAAACGAAAAAAAGCTAAAGCGCTAGAAAATGTCAGTATAGTCGTGAATTCTGGTGAAATAGTTGGTATTGCGGCAATTGAGGGTAACGGTCAACATGAACTTGTTCAAGCCGTTGTGGGTGAAATCGTGCCAGATTCGGGTGAAATAAAAATATGCGATGTGGATGTTTCTAAGCAACCTTTACACAAAAGAAGAATTCTTATGAGTTATGTACCGCAAGACAGAAAGAGGAAAGGGTTGGCTTTGAAGGCAACGATAGTTGAAAATCTCATCATGACTCATCATTTGACAAAAAAGCTGAGAAAAGGGATGATTTTGAGTTGGAAAAATGCAAGAAAACTTGCAAGCAAAATCATAGAAGATTTTAAGGTTGTCTGCAGAAACTTTCAGCAAGAAGCAGCAACATTGAGTGGTGGAAATCAGCAGAAATTGGTTGTTGGAAGGGAATTCTCTTTGGACACCAAATTGATAGTTTTGGATGATCCGACTAGAGGATTGGACGTGGCTTCAACTGAGTATATACGTCAACTTGTCGTTGTAGCTCGTGACTCTGGAAAGGCGATTTTGCTTGTCTCATCAGATCTTGACGAACTGATTGCTTTGTCAGACAGAATATATGTCTTGCGAGAAGGAAAAGTGGTAGCTGAATTTCAAAGAAGTGTTGACAAAGAAACCATCGGTATGTATATGCTGGGGGTCACCGCATGAGAGTTCTTCCAAGAGTACTTGTAAATCTTCTGTCCATTGTACTTGCATTTTTCATCTGTTCACTTTTGATGATTGCTCAAAAGCATAACCCTTTGGAGGTTTTCCGTTCTTTGTTTGACTACTCTTTGGGATCTTGGTTTTCTTTTGCTTCAACTCTTAATTCTTCCGTTGTTTTGATCCTCTGTGGTTTGTCTGCTGCCGTTGCCTTTACTTCTGGAGTTGTCAATCTTGGTCAACATGGACAACTTTTGATCGGAGCAATAACGGCAGCAATACTTGGTGTTTATATTTCGCTGCCTTCTTTTTTAGGTATTGCTTTCTTGGTGATTTGCGGTGGTATTTCTGGAATGCTTTGGGCAGGTATTGCCGCTTTTCTGAAGAGAAAATATTCCATGGATGAGTTTATAAGCACTCTGATGCTTAACTTTATTGCTGAATATTTCACAATTTACCTAGCGACTTACCCATTCTTGGACAAGAAGGCATATGTGCCTGCGACAAAAATGATCAAAAGGATTTACTTTATGCCGGACATAAATGGTTTAAGTTTTGCCTTCTTTGTAGCCTTGCTCATGGTAATCCTTTCGTACTGGTTTATTGCGAGAACAAAACATGGTTATGAGTTTAGGATGATGGGATTCAACAGAGAGTTTGCGAAAACAGGCGGCTGCGATATTCAAAAGAATACTACAACTGTTTTGCTTTATACAGGTTTTCTCGCTGGTCTTGCCGGATCACTTTTGATAGTTGCAGGTACTCAAAAACGTTTTATGAAAGGCATCGGTGCGAACTTTGGGTGGGATGGAGTCATGATTGCGATAATATCGAGTAACAGTGTCGTTGAGACAGCTTTCTATGCTCTTTTCTTTGGTGCCATTAAAAATGGTGGTATAGGAATGGAATTTGAAGCTTCTGTACCCTCTGAATTCATACTTTTTCTGCAATCGGTAATTGTTTTGACAGTGATTGGTGCAAGAAAAACATTCGAAGTTCTTTCACAAAAGCTTAGATCATTCTTTGAGTTAAAGAAGGCTGTTGGTAAGCATGCTTGAGGTTATTGGTTATCTTTTGCACTCGACTGTGAGTAGTGCCTCTCCCATATTGTTAGCAGCCTTAGGTGGAATGCTTACATATCATTCGAACGTTTTCAACATAGCCATGGAGGGCATGATGCTTACAGGTGCGTTCTTTGCAGTTTACGGTAGCTATACATTTGAAAGCTGGTTGATGGGTATCTTTTTAGCGATTCTAAGTGGTGTAGTTATGGCATTGGTGTTTTCCTTTCTTGCGATTTTTCTTCGCGCTGATGAATTTGTTACCGGCATCGGTATAAATATGGCCGCCGTTGGATTAACAACCTATTTGCTTCGAAGCATTTTCAGAGTGAAAGGTGCTTTTATATCTCAGAAAATATTTCCAGTACCAAAGTGGCGAATACCGGTGCTTGAAAATATTCCGATCGTTGGTGATGTAATCTCGAATCATCCCTTTATTGTTTATGTTGCCATTTTTATTGCTTTGTTCAGTGAAGTATTGGTCTTTCAAACTAAATTTGGTCTTCACTTAAGAGCTGTCGGAGAAGATGAAGAAGCTGCAAGAACAGTGGGGATAAATTCGAATATGTTCAAGTTTGCCTCAACAGTTCTTTGTGGAATTTTATCTTCGCTTGCCGGAGTGTATTTGTCACTTGGTTATGTAACACTGTTCAGTGAGAACATGTCCGCTGGACGTGGTTGGATATCGCTTGCAATAATAATCTTGGTAAAAGGTAGACCAATTCATATTCTACTTCTCTCGTTGGTTTTTGGATTTTTTGAAAGTTTAGGTTTAACTTTACAGCATTACAAACTTGCTCCTCAGTTCACCGCCATGATTCCGTATATTGCCACTTTGTTTGTACTCTACAGCTGGGCAAGAAGAAAAATTCAATTGGGGTGATTGATGTGAAAGCATGGGAATACGAATTTTCACTAAGAACTTCAGCAAGGCCAACAGCTTTAAGCTCAACATGGCAGCAAGTTAATGAGTTTCAGATATTTTCAGATGAACTTGTAAAGCTTTTTTGGAAAAGTGAGGTTCCAGGTTCAAGAGCTCCAGAATGTCTTATTGCCGGGGCTATACAGTCGGTAGAAAACATGGGAATGGACGTTTCAACAGCCGAAAAGTTATTTAAGAAAGGCTTGCAGTTGCTTGAAGAAAATAAGTTCGATCAACTGAAATCCATCACATCGCTAATTCTTAAAGAATTACGCGAAGCTCCAAAATTGGCTAACCATCCTTATCATAGTTTCAAAAGACCCCTAGAATGGGAGGAAATTTCAAAAGGATTTCCAAAAGAAAACTTCAAACTTGAAAGTATCAAAGAAAAGATTCTTGGTGGATGGCTGGGCCAAATTGCCGGTGCCTCCATGGGAACGAAACTAGAGGGTTATTTTGGCGAAGTCTTGGAAGAAACATACGGTGAGCAACTCGGTTATTATTTGCAGGAACCTGATACTTATAATGACGATATAACCTACGAACTGGCGGTTCTGAAAACAATTGAAGAAACTGGCAGGTTGGATGCGATAGAACTTGCAAAAAAGTGGATTGAGTTGATACCATTTGGATGGAGTGCTGAATACGTTGCGTTGGAAAACCTAAAAAGCGGTATTTTTCCGCCAATGTCTGGATGGTTCAATAACCCCTTTCAAGAGTGGATCGGTGCTCAAATGCGATGTATGGTACACGGATTGCTGAATCCAGCGAGACCTTTTGATGCTTGTTATTCGGCCTACCTCGATTCGATTATTTCTCATTCAGGAAATGGAGTCTACGGTGGAATACACTGTGCTGCACTCACTTCACTTAGCTTTGTCTATAACGATACTAGAAAATTACTGATCGAATCAATGAAATTCATACCGAAAGGTACTGAATTAGAATACATAGCTTCGAAGGTGCTATCCTGGTGCGCAGTATCTACAGACTGGCGAGAAGTTCGCGAAAAGGTGCAAGAACAATTCAAACAGTACAACTGGATTCACCTTTATCCAAATTTTTGCTGTGTGATCACAGCTTTGTGGTTTGGGAATGGAAATTTCGATGAATCAATGCGAGTTATTTCAGCGATGGGGTACGATGTCGACTGTAACGCTGGTGAGGTTGGAACAGTTTTAGGGATCATAAATGGTGCAAATAATATGCCTAAAAAATGGGTGGAACCTTTGAGAGACGAATTAAGAACCTATGTTAGAGGATTTGAAAAAGTAAACATCACTAAACTTGCAGAAATGAATTATAGTATAATACTAAAAAATCTGAACTGAGGGATGAGCAGTGGGTGTACAGGTGGAAGGGGGTGTGAAAAATGGCTTGCTCAAAGAAAGAGACAAAGAAAGAACAAACACCTCAACCAGAAAAGAAAACTGATCAAACAAAGAAAACTAAAAAGTGATTAAGAAACCCCGGGTCGCACCGGGGTTTCAATTTATATCTCGGCTGCGGCTGAAAATCTTCTAACAAATTCGTCGGCGCTCATTTTTGCAGCTGAAGCAAGGTTTCTCAGTGTCACAGGGTCTTCTAGATCTTCTTTCGTCAATCTGATCATATATCTTCGTGCGACTTTGTAGCGTTCTGAATCCAAATCAACCAACCTTACTTTTGTCCTTCCGGTTTTCGTGTCAAGAAGCTCTTCAAAGGGTAGTACTTTTATGTGACCTTGATCCAAGCAAATCATTCCACCAGGTCTTTGTTCAGAAGATTCTTTCAACAGGAATCTTACAGCACCGTAGCCCAAAGTTCGTGTATAGTCAATGTCGAACGGTATAGGCCTCGCGCATCTAAGATCATAACCAAGTGTTACGTCGACAATTCCTATTTTTTCACCTCTTTGCTCAAAACGCTTTTGAATTTCTCTTTTGAGAATTGTTGCAAGTGGAATTTCAGAAAGCCTTATATGACCGTGTGGATCTTTGTCAACGACAACTCCAGGTATTTGAGCAAATTCGTTTGGATCAATGATTTCACCAATTCCTTCGGCAATCACAGCAACTCCATCTTTTCTTCCCAAAATTCGTCTCTTTAACATCGCGGCTTCAAGTACATCGCAAACCTCGCTTAGCGTTACTCGATCTTTCTTGAACTCCTCGCCTATCAAAGTTAACGTAGCGCTTGCTGCCATTCCGATTCCAAGTGCAAGGTGTCCTGCTTTTCTTCCCATGACTACAACAAAATACCATCGATTGGTTGTCCTTGAATCTTGCATCAAGTTGTAAACTAATTCGGCGCCAAGATGTCTTGCAGTTTCGTAACCAAAGGTTGGCATGTCTCCTGGAAGTGGTAAATCGTTGTCGATAGTTTTTGGAACATGTGCAACGCGTATTTCGTTTTTACTTGCTTTGGCTACTGCTGATGCAGAAAATGCTGTATCATCTCCTCCTATTGTGACCAAATATCTTATGTTCAACTCTTTCAGTGCATCAACAGCTCTTTGCAGATCTTCAGGATTTTTTGTGGGATTGGCTCTAGATGTTCTGAGAATTGAACCACCTTCAGTATGAATGCGAGAAACGTCGGAAATGTTCAAAGGACGAACCATGTCGGTTCTGCCTTTCATAAGATGTTCGAAACCATCGTATATTCCTAGGACCTCAACACCGTTGTTGATTGCTTCGATTGTAACCGCATTTATCACGCTGTTAATACCTGGTGCTGGTCCTCCGCCCACCAAGATTCCTAACTTCTCGGCCATGTTCAGACACCCCTTCTCGAAGGTTTTCACGTCATCCTTGAAAGATTATAACAGCGTTTTTTGTTTTAGAACCAGTTGGTGGTAATTAATATTTATTTAAAGAACTCTTTCAAGAATTGTCATTTAAAACTTTTTTCAAGTGGCTATGATATTAACAAAAGGAGGCTATTTGTTTGAGAGACTCGCCCAGTTTTGATATAAATTCTTTTAAAGAAATGAAGAACGCTAAGAAGTGCAGCCGCCCGGTGATCGCGAGCGGCTGTGCGTCTTTGCAATAACGCCAGACCGCAAACAGAAAAAAGATCACCGGGCTACCAGAAAAGGTAGCCCGGTTTTTTATTTATCATCACAAGGAGGGGTTCAGAATGGATGAAGGTACTTTGAGTGTTGGGGAAGAAAGTTTCGTTGAAAGCTTAACGACTGAAGCCATAATAAGGATGATTGCAACTTCAAAGAAGAAAACACCAATAATCGCTTACGTAAAAGGAAAGTTGGACCAAGTTGAATTTGGCACTCTTAGATTTTTTGGCGAAAAGCACTTTGGAATAATTTTAGGAGAATACGAGGAACTCATCAAGTTTGTTGAATCAAACCGTCAGTTCTTGGAAGATTTTCATTTCGAGGTACGCGCGAGGAATTCTGCTTTACCACTTGCTGATCTAACTAAATACAACGCTCGCATAGAGCCGGGGGCAATAATTAGAGATCTTGTGCAAATAGGTGATGGAGCAGTGATAATGATGGGGGCAGTCATAAACATTGGTGCAAGGATTGGTGAAAAAACTATGATAGACATGAACGCGGTGATTGGGGGAAGAGCAATTATAGGCAGAAATTGCCACATTGGTGCTGGGGCAGTGATCGCTGGGGTTATAGAGCCACCAAGTGCAAAACCGGTTGTCGTGGAGGACGATGTTATCATAGGGGCTAACGCGGTTGTCTTGGAAGGTATTACTGTTGGTAGAGGAGCTGTCGTCGCAGCTGGCGCTGTTGTAATACACGATGTCGAACCCTATACCGTTGTGGCAGGTGTGCCTGCAAGGTTTGTGAAAACAGTTGATGAAAAAACCAGGGAAAAGACTCAAATTGTCGAAGCTTTGAGAAGTCTGTCGAATCAGGGGCGATATGTATGAATCATTTGGCTCAAGTTTACAAACCTTTTAGTCTGCAAGTTGATCGTGCTAGTGGTATTTATTTGTACACAAAAGATGGGAGAAAGTTCATCGACACTTTTTCAGGAATAGGTGTTATGGCTTTTGGCCATTGTGATTTGGAAATACAAAAGGCCATCTTTGAGAAAGCTTCAAGATACACTCATCTTTCAAATTTCTTCTTAGATGAAGATGCAGAAATTGTTGCAAACAAGTTATTGGAAAGAGTTAGGAAAGATGGTAAAGTATTCTTCACCAATTCTGGCACGGAAGCTAACGAGGCTGCGTTGAAAGCTGTCAAAAAGTTGAAAAAAGGCATTATTTTGTCCTTTCAAGGCAATTTTCATGGTAGAACACTTGGTTCATTGTCTATAACTGGGTTTAGCAAATTGAGAGAACCTTTTGAACCTTTGCTACCTGACATTGTGATACTTCCACACAACGATGTTGGTACATTCAAAGAATTTATCGCAAAGTATCACGACAAAATTGCTGCTATTTTTGTTGAAACATTGCTTGGTAGTGGTGGATTGAAACCTATTTCCAAGAGTATGGCCATGACGATTATGGAGGCTAAAGAAAGATACGATCTTCTCTTGGTTGTCGACGAAGTCCAATCAGGACTTGGAAGAACAGGTAAATTCTTTTCATACGAACATTTCGAATTGGATCCAGATATAGTAACTGTTGCAAAAGCTTTGGGTGGAGGATTACCGCTTGGCGCCGCCATTTTCACTGGAAAATCAAAAGATGTTTTTCGTTACTCGGAACATGGTTCAACCTTCGCACCAAATCCAATTGCGCTTGCTGCTGCAAAAGTTGTACTTCAAAAACTCACAGATAAGACCTTAAGCGAAGTGAAACAGAAAGGGGATTATTTCAAGAATCAACTCAGATCTTTAAACAAAGACATTGTGGCAGATGTTAGAGGGCTTGGATTGATGATTGGAGTTGAAGTTAAGGTTGATGGGGAAAAGTTGAAAGAAACAGCTTTGGAACAAGGCTTGATCCTAAATGTTGTGAATACAAATGTGGTAAGGTTTCTACCAGCTTTGAACATAACTTACGATGAAATTGACGAAATCGTTAAACTGTTCGCAAGGAGCTTGGAGGAGGTATGCCTTGAAAGAAATCGAGTTGAGAAGATTGCTACATGAAAATCCTGAGCCAGCTTTCAAGGAGTTTGCCACACAGCAAATTTTGAATAATTTCATTTCTGATCTGAATTTTGGGGAAATTCATTTTGTTGATACTGGAATTGTGGTTGTCAGGGAGATAGTCCCTGGCAAGCCTTTTTTTCTCTTTAGAGCCGAGATGGATGCATTGCAAATAGAAGAGAAAACCGATTATGCTTATAAAGCAAGAAATTCGTTTATGCATGCCTGTGGCCATGATTTTCACATGGCCTCGCTTTATGGATTAATGAAAAGAATTGTCGAGAGTGAATATGAAGCAAATGTGATATGTGTTTTTCAACCTGCTGAGGAAACTGGTTGCGGTGCTATTAAGGTATTAAGGTTTTTGATTGAGAAGGGATATGATATTAAAGCAGCCGTGGCAATGCACGTAACAGACGAATATCCCTTTGGAACAATCGCTTCGCGTTCAGGCGTTTTGTTTTGTGCTTCCCTTGAAATAGATTTGGAAATTGTCGGGCAATCTGCTCATGCAGCTTTTCATTGGATGGGTAAGGATGCTTTGAAAACTGCAGTTGAGTTTCTCAAAAGCTTTTACAATGCCAGTTGGCAAAGCGATTTAGTTTGGTTTGGAAAAGTACATGGTGGAAGAGCAAGAAACATGGTTGCCGACAAAGTAACTTTACAAGGGACAATCAGAAGCCAAAGGATCGAAAGAATTGATTCTGCCGTTCAAAAACTGGAGCAAATGCTTGAGCAAAGTTGCAAAGGATTTGGTACTTCTTTTCAAATCATCAAAGGATCTACTTACAGGCAAGTTGAGGTAGATGGAGATCTGTTGAATTTGTTGAAGGAAGTTGTTCAAGATTCTGACTTGAATTTTGTTGAGTGCGAAACAAAATTCACGGCTGAGGATTTTGGGTATTTCTCGCAATATTTTCCATCTTTGATGTTTTGGTTTGGAACAAGACAAGGTCAAGTATTTGGCTTACACAGCGATAGATTTCTTCCCTCCGATGAACTTGTACCATACGCTTCTCATTTGCTCTTTCAGTTGTTCACTCGGCTGATCCGGGCCTACTCCTAATTTGGTATTATTTGAATTGAAGATTCCAAGAAGATTCCAGCGGGAGGTGCTACTTTTGCTAAGCTTGTTTCTTACGGTGGCGGTTGCCTTTGGTTATGTAATATTTTTGACTTTTAAAATCCTTGACTCAAGTCCTGGGAACGAAAAGACAATGCAACTTTCATTGATTATTCAAAAGGGCGCAAGATCATTCCTATTTCAAGAGTACTCAGTTTTCTTTCCAATAGTTGCAGGCATTGCCATTTTGCTTTCATTTTTTGACTTTAAAGCTGCCCTTGCTCTTGCTTTGGGTGCATTTTTCTCAACTCTAGCAGGTTTTCTTGGAATGACAATTGCGACAAAATCAAACGGTAGAACAAGTTGGGCAGCACTTACTGGTATGGATAAAGCTCTACAAATAGCATTTCAAGGTGGAGCCGTAATGGGTCTAACTGTTTCGGCTTTAGGCCTGCTGGGGCTGGGGATCATTCTTGAGATTTCCGAAAATATATCGCACATTGGTTACTATTCTTTTGGTGCATCGTTTGTTGCCTTGTTTGCAAGAGTTGGAGGAGGTATTTACACAAAAGCCGCAGATGTTGGAGCAGATATAGTTGGAAAGACAGAAGCCAATTTGCCCGAAGATGATCCAAGAAACCCCGCAGTGATAGCTGATAATGTCGGAGACAATGTCGGAGACGTTGCGGGAATGGGAGCAGACTTGTACGAATCTTATGTGGGGTCTATATTCTCAGCACTTGCTTTGGCATCCTTTTCAGGTGATTTAAAAGCTTTTCGACTTGTAATTTTTGTTGCCATACTTGGGTTGGTAAGTTCTATGGTGTCAGTATTCATAACATCCACTATGACAAAAAGATTTTCGACTCCGGCAACGGCTTTGAGGTTTGGTTCAATACTCTCGAATGCAATCTTGATAGTGGGTGTGCTGATTTACACAGTTTTGAATTCTTATCTTGTGGCTCTCGGCGTTGTATTTATGGGAGTTATCGTTGGTGTTGCTGTTGGTCTTCTCACCGAGATGTACACTTCTGGAAAAAGAATTGCTAGTCTTGCAAATTCTGCAAATATGGGGACAGCTAACGCTCTAATAAATGGAATGGCACTTGGAATGGAATCAACGGCAATTGTAACCATTTTGATTGTTGTGGCAGTACTCTTTTCATATAAACTTTTGGGATTGTTCGGCGTAGCTCTTTCAGCTGTTGGCATGCTTTCAACTCTAGGCATGAATCTTTCGATAGATGCTTATGGTCCAATAGCCGACAATGCCGGAGGCATTGCTCAGATGGCTGGGTTGGAAGAAAAAGCAAGAAAGATAACTGACCAGCTTGATGCTGTTGGTAATACAACAGCTGCTATGGGAAAGGGGTTTGCAATAACATCGGCTGCTTTGACTGCTCTGGCACTTTTCTCAAATTATGCAAATACAGCGCACATAAACATGCTTGACATAAGAGATCCTGCTTTATTCACGGGGGCTTTGGTTGGAGCAATGCTGCCATTTCTGTTCTGCGCTTTGGCTATGAAGGCTGTTGGAGATGCTGCAAATGAAATGGTTGATGAAATCAGAAGGCAAATAAGAGAGATTCCCGGTATCATCTCTGGGCAGACGAACCCGGATTATAATCGCTGTATTCAAATTGCAACAAAGGGCGCATTGAAAAGGATGATCTTTCCATCTTTGCTTGCAATTGCGACACCGATTTTGAGCTTTCTGACAATTGGTGTTGCTGGAACGGCTGGTATTCTAGTTGGCTCAACGGTTACAGGTGTCATGCTTGCAATATTTATGGCGAACTCTGGTGGTGCTTGGGACAATGCTAAAAAGTTCATCGAAGAAGGCCATTTCGGTGGAAAAGGATCTTTATCTCACAAGGCTGCTGTTGTGGGAGACACCGTTGGTGACCCTTTGAAAGATACCGCAGGTCCGTCTATAAACATATTGATAAAGCTGATGGCTATAACTTCGGTAATCTTGGTAACGTTGATGGGGAGGTATTGACATGAAGAGGATAGGAATTCTCTGTGTTGGTAACGATTGTCCTGGTTTGAATGCTGCCATTAGGGCTGCTGTTGTGAAAAGTGGCATGGAAAATTTGGAAGTAGTTGGAGTGAAAGATGGCTTTGAAGGATTTTTAAATGATAAGTTGGATGTTTTAACCAGAAACAGTGTTTCGGGAATTCTTCATAGAGGAGGAACCATTCTTGGAACATCACTCTTTGTCCCGGAGAAAGAAGAAGAGGTTCGAAAGATTGTCGAAAAGGTTAAACAGTATGCGATAACCTGTATATTGATTCTTGGCGGTAGGCTTGGCGCGAAAGCTGCGTTGAATCTTATGAAAGCTAATATTCCCTCAATTTTGATACCAGCAACTATAGATAACGATTTACCTTTTACAGACTTTTCGATTGGTTTCTTCACAGCTGTAAGTCATGTCACTGAAGCTTTGGACATGCTTCATTCGACAGCTGAGTCTCATCACAGAATTATGATAGTTGAAACGATGGGAAGGCCAAGTGGTTGGATAGCGACTGTTGGTGGACTTGCAGGAGGAGCTGATTACGTTATAACGAGTGCGGAAAGCTTTGATGCACAGGATCTTTTATCCAAAATCAAAACTCGTTATGAGGGGCAGAAAAAATTCTCAATAGTTGTGGTTGAAGATGGCTTGAAGTTGGACCAGGAATTCTATAAGGAAGTGGGTGCAACAGAAGAGACACCACCTGCAAAGGTCATAGGTATGTACATTCAGAAAATGCTCAAAAATATACCCATTCAATGGCGATACACAAACCTTGGATATTTGCAAAGAGGGGGAAGCCCTGTCAGCATGGATAGAATTATTGCAACACAAATGGCCACACGTGCGATAGAAATGGTCAAATCTGCTAGAGTTTACCATGCAGTGGGTATGAAAGGTTTTACAGTAACTGAGGTTCCCTATTCCGAAAGTATGTTGAACTTAAAAATTGTAGATGAATATTTGAGAAGCCTTGCAAAGTTGTTTTATTGAGGGATAATCATGAAATTGACGGAGATCCTTGGACCTGTAATGACAGGACCGTCGAGTTCGCACACTCTCGGAGCAATGCGGATTGCTAAATTTGTCAACAAATTGTTGGGATGCGTACCCAAGAAAGTGGAATTTGTGCTTCATGGTTCTTTTGCAGAAACTGGCTTTGGGCATGGTACAAATAAAGCTTTAATTGCGGGCATCTTAGGTATGAGTTATGATGATGAAAGAATTCGTGATTCTTTGCAAGTAGCTAGGCAAATGGGTATTGAATGGAAATTTTTCAGAAAGGACCTAGGAAACGTTCATCCGAACACTGTGCTTATAAAAGTTTTGGATAACGCTCATGAAGTTGAAGGTTGTTCAGTTGGAGGAGGAGTAATAAGAATTACCAAAATTAACGAGGCCACATGCGATATTTCTTGGGAATACGATACTTTGGTGATCCTAAATAAGGACGAACCGGGGGCTTTGTCGAAAATAACTGGTTGCATAAAAGCAAACATAGCAAACTTATATCTTAGAAGAGTGAATTTTCTGCAAGCACGTGCCTTAACGATAATTGAACTGGACAATCCAGTTGATGTTTCCGAATTGAGAAAACTCGATTGTGTTCTGGAAGTTTACTTTGTTCCTAAAGACGATTTATATTGAACTGGAGAGATGAATTTGACTTTTGGTAAACTGATAGAACTTTGTAAAAAAAGTTTGCAGCCTTTTCATGAAGTTGTTTTGATAAATCAGATGATTGAAGAAGGTATAGACCCCGAGGAAACCAGAAAAAAGCTGGAAAGACTTGTTTTGGCAGCTTTAGAACTGACCAGAAAAAACTATGGAAAATCAATTCAAAGTCTGACGGGTCTTGTTAAGAACAACGCATATCTTTTTTCAAATTACAAACCTTTGATGATGGGACAATTCAATTATGTAGCAACGTTAGCGGCACTTTCACTGGCTGAAACAAATGCGTCAATGGGCAAGATAGTGGCTTGTCCAACAGCTGGTTCGTGCGGGGTGGTTCCCGCTGTTTTGTTTGCCTTGAGGGAAATTTTTGCAGCCGATATTTTTGATTTGACGAATGCCTTCATAGTTGCTGGCGAAATAGGAAATCGAATTGCTTCCGTGGTCTCGATTTCTGGTGCTGCTGCTGGTTGTCAGGCTGAGATAGGAACAGCCACGGCAATGGCAGGTGCTGCACTTACGTATTATTTCACTAAAGATCCAGACAAAGTATCACACGCTGCAGCTTTGGCCTTGAAGTCATTGATGGGATTGGTTTGCGATCCTGTTGGAGGATTTGTCGAAGTTCCCTGTGTCAAGAGAAATGCTGTTGCCGTGAATATAGCCATTACAACCGCTGAGTTGGCAATTGCCGGTGTAGAAAGTATGATACCTTTTGATGAAGTTGTTGAGGCTATGGCAAAGGTTGGCCGAAGCTTGCCGGAAGAACTGCGTGAGACTGGACTTGGTGGAATTGCTGCAACTCATACAGCACGTCTTCTTGTTGAAAAGATAAGGAGGGATCAGTACGAGGAATTACCAGAATATGGAGATAACCAAACCGGTTGATTTGTGCGTTGGACTTGGACGGTTGAATCACCTGGCCCTTGGTTGGGCAAGAAAACCTTTAGTTAGGTGCAACATCAAGGGGCATTTTCTGAGAAAAAAGAAGTGGAATTACTGGGCGGTTTACAATAAAGATTATGTCTTTTCAGCAACAATCGCAAATTTGGATTACGTTGGAATGTGCTTTTGGTATTTTATTGACATCAAGAATCAGAAACTATATGAGAATAGTTTGAGTGTACCATTTGGAGTCGGATGTAAAATGCCAGAGAGTCCCGAAGAGAGTGTTAATTTTGCTTCAAAAAATCTGAAGATTCAAATGATAAAGAAAGGACAAATGACAGAGCTTTTGCTTGAAGATCTGCATAGCAGCATAAATGCTAGGTTCGAAATCTTTCATCATGATTTTGAATCATTGAACGTTGTAGTACCGTGGGATTGGAACAGATTTCAATTTACCAGTAAACACTTTTCCCTTTCTGCAAGAGGAGAAGTAACTTTAAACGGTAAAAACATCTTATTTAACGAATCTGACACCTTTGCGACTTTTGATTTTGGTCGAGGGGTTTGGAAATATAAGACCTCTTGGAACTGGGCAAGTTCTGCCGCTCGTTTGGAGGATGGAACCTTGGTTGGAATAAATCTTGGAGGAAAGTGGACTGACAAGACAGGAGTGAATGAAAACGCTCTATTGGTGAATGGAAAACTCACGAAACTTGAGAGTGATGTTGTTTTTGTTTATGATTCTGAAGATTTGATGAAACCATGGAGCATTTATTCAACAAGTTCAGATGAGGTTCATCTTGAGTTCACACCTGTATTTGTGAGAAACTCGAAAATCAATTTGCTATTTTTCTCTTCTAAAGTCCACCAGCTTTTTGGCTTTTTCAAGGGATTTGTGAGAGATGAAAACCGTAAAGTTTTTGTATTAACTGACTCATTTGGCTGGGCTGAGCAGCATGAGGCGCGCTGGTAATTACTTGGTTGCTTTTTCAACCAGTTCTGCAAACACTTTAGCAACATAACTAATCTGTTCTCTTGTCACGTCTTTGTGAGTTACAAATCTGTAGACAAAATCTTCTGGAGGATTTATTTTTATACCCTTTTTAAGCATCTCTTTCACAAAAATCTCTGGTGGAATCAGATTAAAGTGGAAAAATACCATGTTTATGTCTAAACAATCTTCAAAAACACTTACATGGGGTATCTCTCCCAACAATTTTGCAAGGTATTTTGCATTCCTATGATCTTCAACCAATCTTTCAATCATTTCAGTCAGAGCTATAATACCTGCAGCTGCTAGGATTCCAACTTGCCTCATGGCACCTCCCATCAGTTTTCTTCCCCTCTTTGCTTTCTCTATGAATTCCTTACTAGCTGCGAGTATTGAACCGACTGGTGCACAAAGACCTTTTGACAAACAAAACATCACTGATTCGGCTGTGCTGGCGATTTTCTTGACATCGGTATTCAAAGCAGTTGCCGCATTGAAAATTCGCGCACCATCCAGATGAACCGGTATACCCTTTTGTGCAGCAGCGTCATGAACCTGTTCCAAGTATTCTACTGGAATCACCTTTCCACTCGAATGGGCATTTTCCATGCATATCAGACCGGTTCTTGGTTTGTGAATATCTGAGTGATCTCTTATAGCAGATCTAATTTTTTCTACTGGAGGCATACCGTATGGATGGTCTAGAATATAAAGTTGGACACTTGATATCACGGCTGGGGCGCCGCATTCATGAACAACAATGTGATTTGACGATGGTACAATGACTTCATCACCGCGTTGGGTGTGGGTGAAAATTGCAAGCTGGTTTCCAAAAGTGCCTGAAGGTACAAACAAAGCTGCTTCTTTGCCAACTTTCTCAGCTGCAAGTTCTTGCAATCTGTTTACAGTTGGATCGTCGTCATAAACATCATCGCCGACTTCTGCTTCAAACATTGCTTTTCTCATCTTTGATGTAGGTGTTGTGACTGTGTCACTTCTAAGATCTATCATAGTTTCACCTCCGATTCACTGAAGATTTTACAGGAATCTGGCTGGCAATCTGGTTTCTTTATTGTTTGGTGCATTTGTTAAGTTGAGTCTGAAACTTGTAGTTATTCAGGAAGAAGATATTAGATGATTCATAAAATATCGCGTAATTTTAGGATTTCTTGTCTTAAAATGTCTTTCAGTCATAAAATTTTTCCTAAGATATCTATTTTAAAAAGTCCTTGAGGCTGGCAAGAATCCTAAACACGCTATTTTCATGTGTTTTTGAATATTCAGAAGGTTCATTAATATATTTAGGACAACAGTGATTCGTGTAGTGAAAGATCTGATTCAATGAAGTACCAGGAAAGTGGTAAGCGAAGTCTTGATCTCTAGAATTTCCATTTTGTTTACATTTTCGTAACTTGACACCTCTTATTGACAGTGGTACTATGATACACGGTCGTGTGTGATAAAGACGGTGCAAAGAAGTAGGGTCTAAGAAAGTAAAGATACAGGAAAAGAGTCTAACGAGGACTCAGTAATTTTTTGTCCCCTGGGTCATTGAAAAGTGGATAGCAGTCCCGCCAAATATGGAAATAATGTCAGGATCTTAAAATCCTTCATTTTTTGTGGAGGGTTTGATCCTGGCTCAGGGTGAACGCTGGCGGCGTGCCTAACACATGCAAGTCGAGCGGGTATCCGCAAGGATACCAGCGGCGCACGGGTGATTAACACGTGGGTAACCTACCC
>JBEPZZ010000030.1:0-22378 GCA_041640575.1 Pseudothermotoga sp.
GAATAAGGTTAAAGGTTACGTGCTAGAAAAAGTAGAATCATCCACAAGAAAAGTCAAACCAGTTCTAGAGCGCATAGACGGATTCAGCTTTCTTTCGGTAAAAGACGTTGAACTTGTCAAGTGGATATCTCACCACTTTTTCTCACCAATAGGAAAGGTCTTCGATCTGTTCTTACCTTCGTACATTGACAAATACCTTGAGACGTATCTGGAACCATCCACAGAATTGATAGGTTTTAAGAAAATGAAGGTAACAGAATTCTTGAAGGGGCGATCCGAGGAAGAGCTTAAGTTACTTTTGAAAAAAGGATATGCAAGAATAGTCAAGTCAAGAGATGCTTTCAAAATACCAAGAATTCCAAAGGAAAAGACTTATGTAACTTTAATTGGTGACATACATGACATACTAATGAAAGTCAAGTCGGAGATGGAGTATGAAATTGTCAACTATCTTCTGCTTGCAAGAAGTATAAAAACAGAGGAGCTCATCGAGACTTTAGGTGTTGGAACAAAAGAGCTAGAAAAGATGGCTGAGAGAGGAATTCTTAAATTCTCTGAACTTGCATTCCCGATAAAAAATCGTGGAATGCATAGTGCTGAAGCCTTTTCGTGCCAAAACCCCGGTGGTTGTATTATTACTGGACAAGACGATATGACAAGGTTGTTTATGATTTCTCAACAGCTGCGAGAGGTTCTTGATCGTGGTTATTCAGTTTTATACTTAACTCCTTATTCTTCGCAAGCTATTAAACTTGCTGGTGTTGCCAGCACAATTCTTGAAAGAAAAGTCGTTATTTTTCATTCTAGACTTACCAATGCACGAAAAGCTTTAGCGTGGTTGACGGCCTATTCAGGGACACCAGCCATCTTTTTTGCGACGCGAGCTGGAGTTTTTCTACCTTTAAAGAACTTGGGGCTTGTTGTTATCGAAAGTGAAGAAGAAGAGGTTTACTACCAACCCATTGAACCTGTTTATGATGCTGTTGAAGCAGCGCAAAAGAAAGCTTCACTGTATCAAGTACCTGTAATTGTTCTTTCTTCATCGTGCCGTTTGAAAACATTTCTACAGGTTGGCAAATCCAGTCAATTTGATATTTCAAAACCAAACCTAAACGTTTTTGTGGAATCTATAAAAGAAAGGAAGCAGCTGTTGACGCCAAAACTAATTGAGTTGCTTGGTGAGAGTCTCAATAAGAAGCAAGGTGCGATATTGATAGCGAAGCGAAAAGATTATGCACCATATGTTTTTTGTTTTGCATGCAATTTTTTGATAAAATGCCCCAATTGTAGCGTCCCACTATCTTATTCTGAGTCTCAGAAATCATTAAGATGTCATCAATGTGGATGGAAGGAGCCAATCAGACGCATTTGTCCTAATTGTGGCGCACCTGCACTATATCCAGTTGGTATTGGTGGCGAGCGGGTAGAGAAGATTTTGAGATATCACATACCGGAAGCACACATAAGGTTTGCTAGCGTGGAAGAAGCTGAACCAAAAATGCTACTTGATATGTTAATCAAGTTTGAGCTGGGAGAAATAGATGTTCTAGTTATTAACCAGCCAATAGTTCACATTCTCGGGTTGTCAAGGATTGGCCTTGTTGCGATACTCGATTTCGATGGCTTTCTGAACCAACCTGATTACTCCTCGAGAGAAAGAACCATTCAATTAGTGAGAAAGATAACCCAGGTTAACGAAAAAGCAAAGGTGATCATTCAAACTCGTAATGTCCATCCAGAGAGTATTATGAGTCTTGTCAATAGCTCGCTAGAGGAACTCTACGAAGCTGAATTGATTAGGAGAAGAGAGGGTAGGTACCCACCCTATTACAATCTGATTCAGGTCATTTTAGAATGTGAGAACATGGACATTGGATGGGAGATGATACAAGATCTCGCGGCAAAAATAAAAAGCGCCGAGGTTCTTGGACCAGTTGAACACCCTATATTCAAAGTGAGTGGCAAATATAGGTATCACTTTATCCTGAAAACGGATCGACTAGATGAAATTCTTCACGAGTTTGAAAAAGAATTTAGATCTGTTGATACACGTGGCTTAAAGATTTTTGTCAATCCGCCCAAATTACTCTGAAAAAGGGGGAAGATAATGTGAAAACGCTTATACTAGCTGCTGGAATAGGGACAAGAATGTGTTCAAAGTATCCCAAAGTGATTCACAAAATCTGTGGAAAACCTATGATAAACTTGGTGATTGAAACAGCGAAAGAACTTTCAGAGGAAGTTGCCGTTGTTTTGGGGTATGGCGCGGAAATGGTTAAACCGTTACTACCACCAGAGGTAAAAATTTTTATTCAGCAACAGCAACTTGGCACAGCTCATGCAGTTATGGCTGCCCTAGATTTTGTTAAAAGCGCTGAAGAGATTTTAATTCTCTATGGTGACATGCCATTAATCACCACTCGAACATTAAGAAAAGCCTTGGAATTTCAGAATCAGGGAAAATTCGATGCTACAATAGTATCCACGGAGCTAGATGATCCAACGGGTTACGGAAGGATTGTCAGGGATGAAAGTGGAAGATTCCTAAGAATAGTTGAGGAACAGGATGCACAGGAAGAAAAAGCTATAAAAGAAGTCAATACGGGTGTGTATATTTTTCGTACACAGAAACTCATTGAGGTTCTGCCGGCAGTGAAACCGGATAATAAGAAAAATGAATATTATTTGACTGACGTCCTAGGTCTTCTGAAAAATGTTTTTGTTTTCAGAGTGGATAAACCTGTGGAATTTCTTGGGATAAACAACAGGATTCAATTGGCACAAGCTGAAAAAATAATGCGAATGCAAATCCTAGAGAGATTGATGCTATCTGGGGTTACCATAATCGATCCAGAGACAACATACATCGATGCGGACGTTAGGATAGGTAGAGACACGGTGATATACCCAATGACGATCATAGAAGGTCAAACAGAAATAGGAGAAGATTGTGTAATTGGACCAATGACAAGACTTGTAAATTGTAGGATTGCTAATCGTGTGAGCATAGTCAGGTCTGAATGTATCGGTGCGACAGTTTACGATGATGTTTCGATCGGACCATTCAGCAGGCTAAGAGAAGGAGCAATCTTGCACCAAGAAGTCAAAATAGGTAACTTCGTGGAAGTCAAGAATTCAGTTATCGGTTTCGGTACAAAAGCTCAACATCTTTCTTACCTTGGTGATGCAACAATTGGCAAGGAAGTAAATATAGGCGCGGGTACAATAACTTGTAATTATGACGGAAGGAAAAAGAATCCAACCTATATTGAGGACAACGTGTTTATAGGTAGCAACAGTTGCCTTGTAGCTCCAGTTACGGTAAAAAAAGGTGCTTTTGTGGCTGCTGGTTCTGTTATTAACCAGGATGTACCGGAATGGAGCTTAGGAATAGCTCGTGCAAGGCAGGAGAACAAGATCGGCTGGGTTCTGCGCAAATTTCAGAAAAAGGAGGAGTAAAAGATGCCATTTCAGAGAAATGAATTCAAACTTTTCGCAGGAAACTCGAATCCAGAGTTGGCAAGACGTGTTGCAGAATACCTTGGAATGAGACTTGGAGATTGTCAAGTCTCAAGGTTTTCAGATGGTGAGATCAATGTTAGAATAAATGAAACGGTCAGAGGACATGACATTTTTCTGATTCAGTCTTCCTCACCACCAGTGAATGAAAATTTAATGGAACTTCTCGTGATGATTGATGCTTTCAAGAGAGCTTCCGCGAACAGTATAGCTGTGGTTATGCCATATTATGGTTATGCGAGGCAGGATAGAAAAGCAAAGGGTAGAGATCCAATAACTGCGAAATTAGTAGCAAACTTAATAACTGTGGCTGGAGCAAGTAGAATTCTTACAATAGAGCTGCATGCCGACCAGATTCAAGGATTTTTTGATATACCCGTCGATAATCTTTATAGTTTTCCAGTCTTTGCTGAAGTTGTTCAGAGAGACTACAAAAGCGTAAAGCAAGACCTAGTGATAGTTGCTCCTGATGTTGGTGCAGTCAAAAGGGCAAGCAAGTTTGCAGAAAAGTTGCAGGTTCCACTTGCAATTCTGGATAAGCGTAGACCAGCTGATAACATGGCTGAAGTGGTGAACGTAATTGGTGATGTCAATGGCAAGATTGCACTCATGTTTGACGATATAATTGATACGGGAGGAACTATTGTTCAAGGTTCTGAGATCTTGAAAAAATCAGGTGCAAGGCGTATACTTGCATTTGCAACGCATGGGGTTTTATCTGGAAAAGCTATTGAAAAGATCAATCAAAGTGAAATTGATAAGGTTTATATTACGGATACGATATACCACGAAAAACTACCAGAAAAATTTGAAATAGTTAGTGTTGCGTCATTACTCGGAGAAGCATTGATAAGAATTCGCCGTAATCTATCGGTGAGCATACTGTTCAAATAGATCAAACAGAACAAAGGAGGTTATGAAAATGGAACTTAAAGCTGGCATTCGAAAAGAAAAGGGTAAACGACAGTCTAGAAAAATGAGAAGAGAAGGTTTCATACCGGGTATCATCTATGGCCCCAGCACTGATCCTGTTAATATAGTTCTGGAAGCCAGTCAGGTGAACAAGATTGTCGGTAAAGTTTCAGAATCTGTGCCAATAAAATTGCATCTGGAATATGAAAATAAAACAGAGACCCTGGATGTGTTTATGAAAAAGATTCAAGTCGACAAAGTAACTGATAAGATATTGCACATAGACTTTTACAGGCCTGCTGTTGGACATACGATGAAGATCAACATACCAATTAAGATTGTTGGAAAAGCTGCTGGTGTGGAAAAAGGAGGAATTCTTGAAGTAATACATAATGAACTACCTGTTGAAACCTTGCCGACAACATTGATGGAACATATAGAGATTGATGTAAGCAAGTTAGATCTTGGCGAATCAGTTCATGTTAAAGATCTACAGCTACCCCAAGAAATGAAAGTCATGTTGCCAAAAGATGATGTTATTGTGACCATTTTAGTCCCGCGTGGATTGGAAATTGAAGAAGTATTGGCTCCTTCAACAGTTGGTCCGGAGGAACCAGAAGTCATAAAGAAGGGTAAGAAAGTTGAAACGGAGGAAGAGGAAAAATAAATAAACAGGAATTCATAATAGTTGGCCTGGGTAACCCTGGAGTAAAATATGCGTTTAATAGACACAACGTTGGTTTCATGGTTGTTGATAGACTATCGATAATTAGTAATTGTAAATGGTGGCATCGCAAGTTTTATGCTGTGAGTAAATGCCAGAATTTCTGGCTTTTGAAACCAACGACATACATGAATGCAAGTGGGGTTGCGGTTAAGGACTTTTTGGATTCCATTGCCGCCCCCATTGGTTCTTTAATTGTTGTGTATGATGATGTGGATCTTCCATGTGGCAAACTTCGCGTAAGAGCAAAAGGTAGCAGCGGGGGTCATAAAGGACTCGAATCAATAATAACAGAACTTGGAAGCCAAGATTTTGTCAGAATACGAATTGGAATAGGGCCAAGACCGGAAGGTATTTCTTTAGCTGAATTTGTTTTGCAGGATTTCGCGGAGGAAGAGTTGAAAGTTATTGATAAGGTGATTGATACGGCTATAAAAGCAATAAATGTGATAGTAGCTGAAGGAGTTGAAAAAGCTATGTCGCTTTTCAATTCTTATGAGGTGATTGTGTGAGATGTTCTATTTGTGGTAGTTCATCAGCTAGAGTTTATCGTTTTTCTTACGATGGAATGCCGAAAGAAGTATCTTATTGCAGAGCTTGCCTGAAGAAAGTAATTCCTGAGTTGCCAGAGTTTTCAAAATCTGGTCTCAAATATCTGGCTGGCCACACTGAGATTGTTCAAGACTCAGATTTGAAAGAAATTGTTCCCGAAGCAGCACCAACTGACTTGATATTCTCTGTTGCGCCAGTTGCAGTTCTTAGGATCCTGTTCCCGCAAGTTAAAGAAAATCTATCAGCAGATGAGAAAGAAGTCTTTAAAAGAAGAATTTACTTGCTTCGATATAAATTGGATAAAGCTATAAAAAGTGAAGATTACAAGACAGCAGGTCGTCTGAAGAATCAAATTAACGCCATAGAAAAGCGTATTATGGGGAAATAAAAGATGATCCTTCTGTTTGGATTTCTAATTTCATTGATTCTCGGTCTATTACTGCTGATTCGTTATGTTTTTCCAGGAGAAATAGTTGTTTCACCAATTCTCCTAAGGTTTGGCGCCATAGAGCTCCGTTATTACTCTTTATGTGTTCTGGCCGGTATAATTTCTTCATATTTACTTGCGAGAAGAGTTGCCAAAAGAGAAGGCATGAACGTCGAGCATCTTGATGAAATGATCTTTTACGGCATACTAATGGGAATAGTTGGTGCAAGAATTTTCTATGTGATATTCAATTTGAACCAATATCTCAAACATCCGCTCGAAATCCTTATGATTTGGCATGGTGGTTTATCAATATATGGTGCCTTAACTTTTGGCATACTCGCAGTAATTATCTATGTTATAACACGGAAGCCTGATACATTCGGAATCTGGCAGGTTTTAGATCTTGGTGCAGCCTTTTTCCCTCTTGGCCAAGCGATAGGAAGATGGGGCAATTTCTTCAACTATGAAGCATATGGTGCGCCCACCAACCTTCCATGGAAGATGTATGTACCGCCAAACTTCAGACTCTATGGCTATGAAAAATATCAGTTCTTTCATCCAACTTTTCTTTATGAATCTCTATGGGACCTGATTGTCTTTCTTTTGCTTCAGAGCTTTTGGAAAGCGCATAAAAGGGAACACGGCAGGACTTTCGGTTTATACCTGGTGCTATACTCACTTGGAAGAATTTGCATAGAAAGGTTAAGACTCGACAGTTTGTATTTTGGAAAAATAAGGGCGTCGCAACTTATAGCCGCCGTTGCGATAATTGTTGGAAGTATTATATTTTTCGAGAAACGCACAGATTTAGTGAGATGATATGACGTATGACGTACGCAATTGGTGACATTCATGGATGCTTGTGGGCGTTGAAGGAATTAATTCAGAAATTGCCTTTATCTTCAGGTGACAAGTTGATATTTCTCGGCGATTACGTCGACCGCGGTCCAGATAGCAAGGGGGTTATTGATTTTTTGATAAACTTGAGCAAATTTTATAATTGTATATTTTTGCGGGGAAATCATGAACAAATGATGCTTGAGTGTTTGGAGAAGGGTAGAGATTGTTACTTATGGGAATTAAACGGAGCAGGTGCGACAATCAGGAGTTATGGTGGGGTAAGGAACATACCAGAGGATCACCTTGCATTCCTTCAGAGCACGCGTTTATATCATGTTTCAGACAATTTAATCTTTGTACATGCTGGGCTGAGGCCTGGGATTCCGATTGAAAAGCAAGATCCATTCGATTTGGTATGGATAAGAGATGAGTTCATTTACTCAAAGGATGCTGTACCAGGTTATACAGTGATTTTTGGGCATACCCCTTTTGCAAATGTCTTGATTCTCTCAGATAAAATCGGCGTTGACACCGGATGCGTGTATGGTGGCCGGTTAAGTTGTATCAGAATCGAAGACCAGTCAATCTTTCAGGTGGAGTGTGACCATATATGATAAAAGCTGTGTACCCAGGTTCCTTTGATCCTGTGACGAATGGACATCTTGATATTGTTCACAGAGCTGTGAAAATTTTTGATGAACTCTGGATTGTTGTGATGGTAAATCCCAACAAATCTTCTTTTTTCACTATGCAAGAGCGTGTTGACCTGATAAAGAAGTTAGTGATTGATCTACCCAATGTTCACGTTGATTGCCATGATGGATTGTTGGTGGACTATTTGAAGAGGAAAAACATCAATGTTGTTGTAAGGGGTTTGCGGGCTATAACAGATTTTCAATACGAACTAGAAATGGCTCTTGCGAATAAGCAACTCTGGAACGAATTTGAAACAGTTTTTTTGATGACCGATAAGCGTTATTCATTTTTGTCATCAAGTTTAGTGAAAGAGGTAGACATGATGGGTGGAGAAATCAGTGAATGGGTTCCAAAGGTGGTCCTAGATGCCATCAAGAACAAGTTGAGCAAATTGAAAAGGTGATATAATACCTTGGGTATTTTTTGAATTTCTAAGAAGGAGGTTATTAGTCAATGGAGATAAGCGCAGAAATGGTGAAGAAACTAAGGGAGATGACTGGTTCCGGTGTCATGGAGTGCAAAACCGCTTTGCAAGAAGCAAACGGGGATTTCCAAAAGGCGGTGGAAATACTCAGAAAACGAGGTGCTGCAGTAGCTGCTAAGAAGAGTGGTAGAGAAACTAAGGAAGGAATAGTTGTTTCCTATGTTCATTTTACTGGTAAAATAGGAGTTTTGCTGGAACTTGGCTGCGAGACTGATTTTGTTGCTAAAATGCCTGAATTCAAGGAACTAGCCTATAATTTAGCAAAACATGTAGCAGCGATGTCGCCTAAATATGTGACGAGAGAAGAGGTCCCTCAAGAGGTCATAGAAAAGGAAAAAGAGATATACTTAGCGCAGCTGAAGGATTCGAACAAACCTAAAAATGTTATCGAAAAAATCGTTGAGGGAAAGCTTGAAAAATTTTATGAAGAAAATTGTCTTTACGACCAAAAATACATTTTCGATGACACAAGAAGCGTTAAAACAGTTATTGACGAGCTTATAGGAAAGATCAAGGAAAACATACGTGTTACACGTTTTGTGAGAATGGAAGTTGGAACAGAATGAAGCGCCTGATTGGCGCTTCATTTTTTGCACCTAATCTCTCTCATATTCATAACTTTAGAGTTTTTATCACGCTCCAATGAACATAGTTGCGATCATAAAAAAATTTCTCAAGACACTTCTCCAGATAGCTTACAGGAAAGATATTTTCAGGCATTCTTGGTAGAAATGGTGCATCGGCCGTAAGTTTCGGAATAATTTTAGCAAGAAGATTGAAACAGCGGAAAATTTCTTTTTTTAATGCCTCAAAGTCATCTTTATTAACAACGACTTCGAGTCTTACCAGTCCATTTAAACCAGGAGAATCTGTTATCTTCAAATAGGTCATAACTCTTTCGTAATCATGGGTGGAGAGTTTTGCTCTAATGCATTTTGACCTTTCTCCAGCTTTCATTCGACCAAAAGAAAGAAATGTCTCCAGTTCTACATAGGCTCTTTCTATATTCTTAACCAACCCCACCGGACCTATGTTAGGTTGAAAGGCTGGAGTGACAAAGTCGATGGCTCCATCCTTAATTACCACTGATTTCCCCAAGTATTTTTCCACAACTTGTTTCTCCATTTTTTGCATGAAAGAATCCAAAGCTCTTTCAGCAGTAGAACCGATCGCGACTATTGCGGGAATTTCATCGATTGCAACGATATCACCATCCAACAAATGGAACAGATTCGCTAAGACTTCAGGAATGGCAAGGACAAACTTACTCTCCGGGCTCTTCACGGGTGAAAAAAGTGGTTGACACAAACCATCAGAATAAATTAAGGCTCCAGTGACTATTTGGGAGAAAAGCATGACAAAACCTTCGATTGAAATTGCCTCGAAAGTTCTTCTTCTACTGTCAACGAAAATAACAGATTCGTATTCCTGATTCATTATCTCTGGAATATCGTCTTCAACAAATTTTCCGTCCCCAGAGTATGTTATATTCTGTGGTAGAAAAGAACCTTCATCTTGAACCTGAAGAATTCTTGGGTTCAACGTCGAAACAAGACTACTTAAGTCAAGCACAATTTCTCCTCCATAAGAATCTTCCCGTCAAGGGTAAATATCAAAATGCTGATATAACTTTCTATGCTAAGCAAAGCATAAGTTGGTGGATTACCGCTTTTTGGGAGAGATGGACTACCAGGGTTCAAAATGATCCCTCCACCAAATTTTTCCAACCGGGGTATATGCGTGTGACCATATGCGACAATGCTAACGTCATAGTTCTTAAGAAGGTTTGCAAGATCTTCGTCGGTTTTGATGTTCTCGCCATGTAAACAAGCCATTTTGCATTTTTCGAAGGTTAAAATCATAAACTTAGGCATATCTTCGTTCTCAAGAAGCATAAGGTCAACATCAGCATCGCAGTTTCCCCTAACTGCCACCAAATTTTCAGCTTTCAAAAGTTGAGCAAGCGCCACCGGGTCATATCCTTTAGGAATGGGATTACGAGGACCATGATAGAGAAAATCTCCTAAGTGCACTATTTGATCAATGTATCCAGTAAACTTTCTGAGTTGTTGCCAGCTTTCAGTAGAGCCGTGTGTATCTGAAACGATGAGTACTTTAATGATGTTCACCTCCTTTTGGAGAATATTCGCCTAACTGCAAAAAATGAAAGGCAGGAAATCAGTAGAACCTCCAATACGATCACAAGAAAATCTTTGCGATCAATAAAACCATGCATTTGACTTTTTCTAAGAATGTAGTTCTCAAGAAATATGGGACTGTGTGTCGCAATGGCCTTTAAAGATTTTGACATTGAAGAAACTGGAACAACTGTTCCGCTGAGGAAAAATGTCACAATGATAATACTGACTCCAGCTAGATTCGCCAAATTTTCTGCTTTACACATAGCCGAAAACAATACCCCAAGTCCTGCGTGCAAAATACTGTTCAGCACAAGCAAAATCAGGGCCAAATGAATTGGAATGTACACCTTAATAAGAACCAGAATCATTAATGCAATAATTGATTCTACCGTTCCCAAAAAACTGTAAGAAAGAATTTTTGCGGTCGTGTATTTCCAACTGCTTACATTCAAGCTAATGTAATATTCTATCAAGTTACGCCTTTCGTCCTGGACAACTGTTTGCACAGAAAGAATCATTACAACAAAAGCTGACGTTAGAAACAGGGCTATAGGTGCCAAAACCGATGGAAGTGTAAACAGCCTTTCGCTAGTTCCAACTACAAGTTGTGGGGAAGGATAACCCGGTGAGGTAAAAAGGTATCTGATAACCTGCGGCGCAAAGAAAGGACTGCCGTTCAGATCTCGAAGCATGGAAGAGAACACTTGATACGTCACGACCGAAAGCTGAAAATCAACTGGACTTGGTACAAAGTGCATAGTTGTTTGTTTAGCTGAATAAAGGTTTTTACTGAAATTTTCTGGTATTATTACAACGGCGTTTACTTCGCCTCTCAAGAGCTTATGCACATAATCTTGATCAACGTATAACACCGTTCCGCCTTTGAACATAGACATAACGACACCTACGGTCAGCTGAGACATAGTATCTTTATCGAGGTTCAAGACCCCTATTTTTATGTTGGTTCCTGCAAAACCGCTGAAAAGCAAAACTGATGCAAATATTACAAGGGCGGGAAGTAGAAGAAAAACAAGAACCGCAAAACGGCTCCTTGTTAGCTTTTTCAGCTCCGACACCGCTAGTCTGAAAATGCTCATTATGTCCACCGCCCAGGCTATTTTGATTGTATTTTTTCCAAAATATTCCAGTAGTTCTTTTGTTTTACAAATTCCTCGAAGAATTTGACGATCTCGGCATGAATAGTTTGAATATCCATTTCTGCATTCACAATAATAATTCTATTTGGTTCTTTACTGGCAAGTGTCAGATAGGATTCTCTCACTCTTTTCAAGAAATTTATACCATTCATTTCCATCCTGTCTGCCAATTTCTTACGAATAAAAGCGGTTTCAGGTTTGATATCCAGGTAAAACGTTATATCGGGTTTGATTCCGGAAGTTGCAAATCGATTCAAATTCTCAACCGCCTCGATTCCAATATCTCTGCCGGCTCCTTGGTAAGCAACACTTGAATCTATGAATCTATCAGAAACGACCACTTTACCCTTACGCAAAGCAGGCACGATTACCTCATTGACAAGCTGAGCCCTACTTGCTAGAAACAAAAACAGTTCTGCTTTTGGATCTATTTTCAGATTCTTGTTTAAAAGCAATTGTCTTATCATTTCTCCGACGTTCGTACTACCAGGTTCATGTACAGTAACACATTCTATACCTTTTCGCTCAAGATACTGAGTAAAAAGTTGTATCTGTGTTCCTTTACCGCTTCCGTCGATTCCTTCAAAACTTATGAACACCCCTAATCTCCTTTCAGTAAGTAATAGTAAAATCTGAATAACCTTGAGGACTTGTGGGCTGGCATTCCACATTTGTCACAACTGCCATTGTTGGCCCGCGACTAATTTCCTTTAGAAACTGCTGTAGTTTTGGTTGTTCCCCCTCAGCATGAATTTCAACAGTCCCATCTTCTGCGTTTCTCACAAAACCTTTAACATTCAATCTTTGCGCGAGGCGATAAGCAAAATGCCTGAAGCCAACTCCCTGTACATGACCATGTATTTTTAGAAAAAAGGCTTCCATTTGTTAACCACCTCGGTGATATAATTCTCGAAAACATGATACCATATGTTCAAGATTCTATGGAGGTGGTTCCGTTGAACATCGAAGAAGGTCTGACTTTTGACGACGTGATACTTGTTCCACAGTATAGCGAAATTCTGCCTTCCCAGATTGACGTTAGAGCTAGGTTAGTAGGTGACATATGGGTAAATATACCAATCGCAAGTGCGGCAATGGACACAGTTACTGAAGCAGAGTTGGCCAAGGCTCTTGCACGTGAGGGTGGGGTTGGAGTAATCCACAAGAACATGTCCATTGAAGAACAGGCTCGGCAGGTGTCTGTAGTAAAAAGGACGGAAAACGGTGTCATATACGATCCTGTTACGATCGGTCCAAATGATACCGTTGCTCAAGCTCTTGAATTGATGTCGACATACAAAATAGGTGGTTTACCCGTTGTTGACGATGATCAAAAGCTGTTAGGCTTAGTGACGAATAGAGATATTCGTTTCGAGAGAAATCTTGCACGACCAGTTAAAGAACTCATGACTGTTAGGTCAAGCTTAATAGTAGCACCTCACAATATTTCTCTGGATGAAGCGAAAGAGATTCTTCACAAAAATAAGATCGAAAAACTTCCTTTAGTTGACCATGAGAACAGACTTGTGGGATTAATAACTATAAAAGACATTATGAGTGTGATTGAGCATCCCAATGCTGCAAGGGACTCTAAGGGAAGGTTGATCGTAGGAGCTGCAGTAGGAACTGGTGAAGAAACATTGGAAAGGGTTCAAGCGCTCGTTAACGCACAGGTTGATTTTATTATTATTGATACGGCACATGGACATTCAAAAAGGGTTATAGAAACTGTTAAAAAGATTAAAGCACATTTCTCTAACCTTTACGTGGTTGCTGGAAATGTTGCTACGCAGGAAGCCACTCTTGCTTTGATTGAAGCTGGTGCAGATTGTGTTAAGGTAGGTATCGGTCCTGGTTCTATCTGTACAACTCGGGTTGTAGCCGGTGTTGGAGTTCCTCAATTAACTGCAATAATGAATTGTTCAAAAGTAACAAGAAGGAAAGGGATTACTTTAATAGCGGATGGAGGTATTAGATATTCTGGGGACATAGTGAAAGCTATCGCGGCGGGAGCAGATTTAGTAATGATTGGTAGCATATTTGCAGGGACAGAAGAGGCCCCAGGTGAAACAATTTTGTACCAGGGCAGAAAGTATAAAGCATACAGGGGTATGGGTAGCGAATCTGCCATGAAAAGAGGTAGCGCCGATAGATATTTTCAGTTCAGCAACGGCAAACTTGTTCCAGAAGGTGTCGAAGGCATGGTTCCTTACAAGGGAACCGTTAAGGATGTTGTTTATCAATTGGTTGGTGGTTTGAAGGCTGGCATGGGTTACATAGGAGCTGCTTCTTTGGAGGAACTTAAGGCGAAAGCTAAATTCATGAGGGTAACCCAAGCTGGTGTCAGAGAAAGTCATCCCCACGATGTAATAATTACCAAGGAAGCATCGAATTACTGGACATCTATCAACCAATGAGGGTTGCAAGAAACCCTCATTGGTTCTTCACTAAATTTGAAAGGTCGCCAATAAGCATGAATAAGTCAGCTATGTTTTTGAGGAAACTTAAGCGATTTTGCCTTATATCTTCTCGGTTTACCATCACGAAAACGTCATCGAAGTATTTATCTATAAAAGGTTTAAGCGCGATCAATGTTCTTATGGCTCTTTCATAGTCTAACTGATTCAAGTGATCTGATATCTCGGCTTTCGCTCGCAGGAAATTGTTTAATAGATCTTTTTCTGCTTGTTCAATGAAAAGCGCTCCGTCATACTGCCTGCTAGTGTGATTCTTAGTTATGTTGTGTACCCTTTCGAAAGCAATTGCCAGGTCGTTGAAATCACTACTTTCAGAAAGCTGCATCATTGCATTTGCCGATAGCAATCCACGAAGCGGGGTAAACCACAGATGATTTACAGCTCGTGCAACATCATATCTGATTCCATTGTTTAGCATGAAAGCATAGAATCTTGATACTAAAAATTCCTCCAAGGTCTCGCGCTGACAGTTAATTGATAGAAGTTGATAGTTATAGTTCAGCAGATCCATTAAATTCAAGTCCCACCGATTAAATTGTATTATCCAAAAGATGGTATCGGCCTTTGCTCTGAGACCGAATGGATCTTTGGAACCTGTTGGAATATTTCCGATGCAGATGTTTCCAACAATGGTATCAATGCGATCTGCAAGACCTATGACACCAGCTATTATGTTTTTGGGTTTGTCCGAATACTGTTCTTCTATGGATTTGGCTATCTCAAGGTCCTCATTCTTAATCAAGACATATATTCTTCCCATGGTTCCTTGAAGCTCAGGGAATTCAAAGACGACTTGGCTAGCCAGATCGAATTTTGACAGCCGAGCAGCTCTACGTGCTTTTTCTTTAATATTAGATAGATGTACCTTTTCGCAGATATACTCAGACAGTTTCTTGATCCTCTCAACCTTATCGTAAAGTGTGCCAAGCTCTTTCTGGAATACTATTCCTTTGAGTTTCTCGTTGAAGTAATCAAAGTCCCTTTTCAAATCGATTTCAAAATAGTATCTGGCATCTTCCAGGCGTGCATTAACAACATTTTGGTAACCTTCAATCACCTTTCCCATATCGCCCTCTGGTCTATCCGCAAAGGCTATAAATGTGGACGAAATCTGTTTTTCTTTACGCATGGTAAATGCTCTCAAATGGTGTTTGATTGTTACTGTTATTAGTTCCTCGGGCAGGTTTAGGTATCTTGTCTGAAATTTTCCAACGATTGCTGTAGGATACTCCGCAATTCTGGCAATCTCCTTGATCAGTTTTTCATCCTTGTCGCAAGTCAATCCAAGTTCTCTCTCTATAGATTGTAATTGGTCAACTATCCTTTTAATTCTTTCATTCTCATCTACAAGCACAAAATTATCCCTAAGGATCCTGACATATTTGGATGGATGATCGATTTGCACAAATTTGTCAACATAGGGATGTGCTCGAGAGAAGTTGCTCGCATTTCGTCCTAAGAATTCGAAAGGCAAGATTTTCTCGTCATACAGCAAAATAAGCCACTTGACCGGCCTGACAAATTCATAGATTCCTTCACCCCATCGCATTGTTTTCGAAAAACTAAGCTGCTTCAAAGAGCTAGCGATAACTTCAGGTAAGACTACTTCCGTTGGTTGTCCATCAATCTCCTTACGCAAATATACATATCCATCTTCAATCACTATGTCTTTCTCAGTGGCATTGTTGGAATTCAGGAATCCGAGCAGAGCTTTTGTAGGCTGCCCGTTAGAAAAAGCAACGTTTTCTGACGGGCCCCGCTTTTGAATGAAAGTTTTTTCTTGTTTTTCAGCCAGGCCTTCAACAATGATAGCTATTCTGCGATTTGTCACATAGCAAGAGATATTCTGGAAAAGTATCCTTGCTTCTTTCAGTTTCTGCTCTGTTATGCTTGGTAACTGATTCAGAAGATTTTCAATATCGGCAACAGGAATTTCTTCCGTCCCAACTTCCAGTAGTAGTATGTGGTTATTCATGATTCAATTCCCCCTTGAAATGCCTCAGCACAACGTTTGGCCATTGATCTGATTAGCCTAATGTATTGCTGCCTTTGAGTGACACTGATTGCCCCTCGAGCATCCAGCAAATTGAATACATGTGAACATTTAACCATGCAGTCGTAAGCTACGAGGTAGTGATCCATTTGTATCTGCGTTTCAAATTCAGCAAAGTATATGTCGAAGAGTTGAAACAATTTCGCTTGGTCAGAAAAATCAAAGTTATATCTAGAAAACTGGCGTTCGTTTTCAAGATATAGTTCTCCATAACTTACGTTCTCATTCCACATTATTTCAAAAACATTGTTTTTTCCCTGCAGGTACATCGCGATTCTTTCAAGCCCGTAAGTTATCTCTAAAGGTATCTCCTTCAAAACTATTCCACCAATTTGTTGAAAATATGTGAACTGAGTTATTTCCATACCATCGAGCCAAACCTCCCAACCTACGCCCCAGGCTCCAAGTGTTGGAGATTCCCAGTTGTCCTCAATAAACCGTACATCATGCTCCTGTAAGTTTATGTTCAAAGCTCTTAAAGAGTCAAGATACAATTTCTGAGAATCCTCAGGGGAAGGTTTGATTATCACTTGATACTGAAAATATCTTTGCAATCTGTTGGGATTTTCCCCGTATCTTCCATCGGTCGGCCTTCTGCTGGGCTGCACAAAGGCAACTTTCCAAGGACCTTTCCTCAAACAACCAAAAAAAGTTGAAGGATGAAAGGTGCCGGCACCAACCTCAAGATCATAGGGCTGGTCTATCATGCATCCAACCTTAGCCCAGTACCTATTGAGAGTTTGTATAATGTCCTGAAGATACACAGACAAACACCTCCGTTTTTCACAGCATATTATACGCCATTGCATCTAAAGTTTCGTTTAATCAGACGAACACATAGCACACATTTCATAATAGTATAATCCGTAATGAGGTGACAATTATGAAAAGATTCTTAACGTTCTTGTTGATTAGCTTGTTCTCTTCATCTTTTCTTTTGGCCTTACCAAGATCTCAAAGTGGTTTTGGGGGATTACCTTCAGATCCGAAAGGTGATGCATCGCAAAATACACAAGAAAAAGAACAAATGAGAGAACAATTGCGCCAAGAGCAAAGAGAACAACTTAGGGAAGAGTTTCAGAAAGTTTTTCAGGCTATGAATCTGACAAAAGAGCAAGTTCGTCAAATGCAGCAAATTATCAACCAAGTACGAGAAAGGCTTAATGCATTAAGTGAAGAGTATGACAGGCTGCGTGAAAACGCACCTAAAATGAGCGCGAATGAGTTTCGTTTGGCTGTCCAACAATTGAATCAGAAAAGGTTGGAAATACTCAGAGATGCAGTTGAGAAACTTGGCGATGTTATTACGGTTGAACAGCTCCAGAGATTTATGGAATGTTGGCAACTACAAATACGTGATCATGTGAGGGAAGTTCTGAGGTTATACCTTGTTGATTCTCTATATTTTTTTGGTGAGACTTTTTTGGAAATTTTAGGGGAATACGCAGAATAGTCGTTGAATCATTTTGCACATTGTTGTTTTGATCGCCGGTTTTCATACCGGCGTTCATTTTTGTTATACTAAGTTTTGGAAAATTTCAAAAAGGAGGGCTGTTTGTGATTCTGAGAGTCAACTTAAGCAACAGAAAAGTATTGCCAGAAGCTATTGATGATGAAATGCTTAAGATGTTCATAGGGGGAAGGGGATTAGCCGCAAAAATATTGTGGGATGAAGCAAAACATGTTGATCCATTATCACCAGATAACAAGTTAATCATTGCCACGGGTCCGTTTAATGGTCTGCGTACTCCAAGTGGTGGGAAGCTGGTAATAGCGGCAAAGAGCCCTCTTACCTATGGTTATGGGGATGGAAACATAGGAACAATGGCTTCGGTTCATTTGAGGAAAGCTGGATACATGGCTCTGGTGATTGAGGGAGCGTCGGACAAACCTGTTTACCTTTACATTGAGAACGATAACGTGAGCATACTTAGTGCAGAAGGTCTCTGGGGTCTTGATACTTTTGAAACTGAGAAGAGACTTAAGCAAATTCATGGAGAAAATGTTGGTGTACTATCAATAGGTCCTGCTGGTGAGAACCTTGTCCGATTCGCAGTTATAATCTCTCAACAAGGAAGATCTGGTGGAAGGCCAGGAATGGGAGCTGTTATGGGTAGCAAGAAGCTTAAAGCAATAGTTATCAAGGGTACGAAGGAAATCCCAGTGGCCGACAAAGCTGCGTTTGATGAGTATACTAAGGAAGCCTTCATCCAAATTCCAAAGCTTCCAGGTTATGAATTTTGGATGAGACAAGGTACAATGGCAACTATTGAATGGGCTAACAAGAATAAAGCCTTACCGGTTCGGAATTTTCTACAAAGTAAGTTTGAGTATTACAGAACTGTTGATGGTTACGCAATGGAGGCAATGAAGGTTACAAAGCGAGGTTGCCCAAATTGCAACATGATTTGTGGAAATGTCGTGCTTGATAAAGAAGGTAAGGAAAGTGAACTGGACTACGAAAACGTCGGCATGCTTGGCCCTAACATAGGTTTACCGTTCCTTAACAGAGTAGCCGTAATCAATAGGCTGGCTGACCAATATGGAATGGATACCATTTCCTTAGGAGTTGTTCTTGGTTTTGCCATGGAAGCTTGCGAAAAAGGATATATAAAAGATGCACCAAAATTTGGAGATTACGAAAAAACAATTGACTTGGTAACAAGAATTGCTTACAGAAAGGATGAATTTGCAAGTTTACTTGCAGATGGCGTGAAAGCCGCATCCGAAAAGATGAATCTACAAGATCTAGCAGTACACGTAAAGGGCTTGGAGGTATCGGCATACAACTGCTATATGTATCCTGCAATGGCGCTTGCCTATGGCACAGCATGCATAGGGGCTCATCACAAAGAGGCATGGGTTATAGCCTGGGAAATTGGTTCATCGCCCTTGGAAGAATCGACTGAGACGAAGTATGAGATGAACTATTCACCCGAGAAGGCCGCGAAAGTTATTCAGCAGCAGAGAATCAGAGGTGGATTGTTTGAAATGTTCACTGCCTGTCGGTTACCTTGGGTTGAACTGGGGCTAGACCTAGAGTGGTATGCAAAGATCCTAAATGCAATAACTGGATGGAATTATTCATTAGACGATATATACCGTGCTGCTGACCGGGTTTACTCTTTGATAAGATGCTATTGGGTCAGGGAGTACAAAGGTTATTGGGATAGAAAAATGGATTATCCACCGGAAAGATGGTTCACTCTCGATGTGGACGGAAAAAAGCTTGACAAACTGGAATATGATAATTTATTGAGTGAATATTACAGATTGAGAGGTTGGAACGAAAGAGGAATTCCGACAAAAACAACTCTTGAATCGCAGAAACTTGATTTTGTGTTGCCGGAAATGGATAAATTTATCTGAATTTTCAAGGAAGAAACATAAGCTTAACCTTGAAAGGCTTTGATTAGTGTATCTTTTTATTGCTAATCCTTGACATTGATTTGTGTCTCGCGTATAATTTTTGAGGTTGCGGGCCAGCGTAGCTCAAACGGCAGAGCGGCTGACTTGTAATCAGCAGGTTGGGGGTTCGAGTCCCTTCGCTGGCTCCAATGTTAAAACGGTGAGGTGCCCGAGCGGCCAAAGGGGGCGGACTGTAAATCCGCTGGCGGAACGCCTACGGAGGTTCAAATCCTCCCCTCACCACCAGCAAAGAGGTGTTATTTGTGAGGATGAAAATAGCTTTAAAATGCACTGAGTGTGGAACAAAAAACTACTATACAGACAAGAACAAGAATGCAAAGGAAAAACTTAGTCTCAGAAAATACTGTCCATCTTGTAATAAGCACACAGTCCACACTGAGACAAAATAACCCGCAGGGCCGTAGCTCAATTGGGTAGAGCACCGGTCTCCAAAATCGGGGGTTGCGGGTTCGAGTCCTGCCGGCCCTGCCAACTCCTTCTGACAGTGGAGGGAATAAACGATGGAGAAAATCAAGAAGTTCTTACGCGAAGTATTTTCGGAAGCAAAGAAAACGAAATGGCCAACAAGGAAGGAATTAATTACCTCAACATCAGTGGTGTTGGTTATTCTCCTTGTAATGGGCGTATATTTTTTTGCTCTTGATTTGTTACTCTCTGGAGCTATAAGAGCTCTTCTTACAGCACTTGGTATAAGGTGATTGCCTGTGAAGAAAAAATGGTATATATTGAGGACGATGGCCGGACTTGAACAAGCAGCAAAAGAGAATTTGGAAACGAAGATTCGTTCGGCAAATGCTACACGCTTATTTGGTAGGATTCTTATTCCGGAAGAGATTGTTATCGATGCATCTTCGAAATCTATCAAGCGAATTCCTGTGTCTCTCAATGCTAAGCTTTACGTTAAAAATGGTTCAGATGTCAACAAAGGTGATTTGATTGCTGAGGAGCCTGCAATTCACGCAAGGCATAGTGGAAAGATTCTCACTGTAAGAAACTATAGGAAGGTTGTTGTAGAAACTATAGACAGAAAATATTCAAAAACTTACTTTCTTCCAGAAGGTTCAAGACTTGAGAGTGGCATCAAAGTTGGAGCGAGAATTCGCCAAGGAATGCCATTGACGAAGGACTTGGAAATCATCTCTGAGATTGATGGAAAAGTTGTTGAGAATGAACGCGTCAAAAGGGTTGAAATAATTCAAGATAACGGTGAATTGGATGTCTATCACATTCCAATTCAAGTTTTTGACAGCTCGAGGATTCAAAAAGATAGACAAGTTCGAAATGGTGAATTGCTTAGCGAAGGTAGGAAAATCATAGCACCTTTGAGCGGCAGAGTGGAAATAGCCGATCTTGGTACGAGAAGAGAGATAAGAATTGCCAAAACACAGAGGCGAAGGTTATTTCCAGGATACATTTTTGTTGAAATGATGATGAACGATGAAACGTGGCAGTTTGCAAGATCGGTGCCCAACGTCATAGATTTCGTTGCATCAGGTGGCCAACCCCTAGAACTTAGGCCACGCGAGGTTCGTGCTGTACTAAGGCTAGCTGGATTGGAAACATACGAAGAGCGTTTAAAACCGACCAAAGTTGAGCTTGACTTCCGGGTTGGAGATGTTGTGAAAATAATTTCTGGTCCTTTTGAAGATTTCGCTGGAGTAGTAAGAGAAGTTGATGCTGAAAAACAAGAGTTAAAGGTTACTGTGACTATATTCGGAAGGGAAACACCAGTCGTAGTCAAAACTTCAGAGGTTGAAAAAATAACATGAGTGGGAGGGAGAGTCCCATACCACACAGGGAGGTATTAAACAATGGCAAAGAAAGTTGTCGCTGAGGTAAAGCTACAATTGCCTGCTGGAAAGGCAACACCAGCACCTCCAGTAGGACCAGCACTTGGTCAGCGTGGAGTCAATATAATGGAATTTTGTAAACGTTTCAATGCCGAGACGGCCGATAAAGTTGGTATGATTCTGCCGGTCATAGTAACAGTTTATGAGGATCGCTCATTCAGCTTTGTTGTTAAGACACCACCGGCATCATTCTTGCTCAGGAAGGCGGCTGGCATTGAAAAGGGCTCTGGTGAAACCAAGAGAAAAATGGTCGGTAAAGTTACCAAGAAACAAGTAGAGGAAATAGCTAGAATAAAAATGCCGGACTTAACGGCAAATGATTTGAACGCAGCAATGAAGATAATTGAGGGTACCGCAAAAAGCATGGGAATAGAAGTCGTTGAATAACATTTTTGAGAGGAGGAGGCACGATGCCGAAGCACTCCAAGAGATATGAGGAAATAAGAAAAAAGGTTGATAGAACTAAGCTTTACAAGTTGGATGAAGCAATAAAGCTTACCAAAGAAACAGCAACAGCTAAATTTGATGAGACCATAGAGCTTCATTTGGTTACTGGAATAGACACTAAGAAAACAGAACAGCAAATTCGTGGTACAGTAACTTTGCCTCATGGTACAGGGAAGTCAGTTAGAGTCTTGGTTTTTGCCAAGGGAGACAAAGCTGAGGAAGCAAGAAAAGCAGGAGCAGATTACGTTGGTGCCGAAGATTTAGTAGAAAAGATTGCGAACGAGAATTTTACGGACTTTGATGTCGCAATTGCTACTCCCGATATGATGAAAATCATAGGTAAGCTTGGTAAAATCCTTGGACCAAGAGGTTTGATGCCATCTCCAAAATCAGGGACGGTGACAACTGATATAGAGACAACTGTCAAAGAATTCAAGGCTGGAAGAATAGAAGTCAGAAATGATAAGACCGGTTGTTTGCATCTACCTGTTGGTAAGAGGTCTTTTGACGATACGAAGCTGAAAGAAAACATATTGTCGGCATATTCACAAATTTTACTCATGAGGCCATCTGGTGTTAAAGGGCAGTTCATAAGAAAAGCCACGCTTTCTTCAACGATGGGGGTAGGAATAAAAGTTGACTTAGCTGATCTTGCCTCAACGACCAA
>JBEPZZ010000031.1:0-20440 GCA_041640575.1 Pseudothermotoga sp.
AGGTCCATTGCATTTAGAAATGAGGTTGACTAGGTCACTCTACGAATCATTGGTCAAAGACTTGTTTGAAGCTACGAGAGAACCAATCATGAGAGCTCTCAACGATGCTAAGTTATCACCTAAGGATATCGACGAAGTGATCCTTGTTGGTGGAATGACGAGATCTCCATATGTTCATAAACTGATTTATGAAATCTTTGGAAAGGAACCTAACAAAACTGTCAACCCTGATGAGGCGGTAGCAATTGGTGCAGCGATACAAGCAGCTATCATTGCAGGAAGTGCAAAGCAAAAAGACGTGGTACTTGTCGACGTAACACCACTTACGCTTGGCGTTGAAGTAAAAGGAGGTTTGATGGAACCGGTAATCCCAAGAAATACAACAATACCGGTTAAAAAGAGCAAGATCTTCACTACAGCTGAGGATTACCAAACAGAGGTTGAAATCAGAGTCTACCAGGGTGAAAGAGCTATGGCAAAAGACAACATCTTCCTTGGGAGCTTTAGATTGGTTGATATTCCTCCCGCTCCAAGAGGTGTGCCACAAATTGAGGTTACTTTTGACATAGATAGTGATGGAATAGTCCACGTTTCTGCAAAAGATTTAGCATCTGGTAAGGAACAATCAATGGTAGTAACTGGACGCCATAAATTGAATGATCAGGAAATCAAGCGTATGATGGAAGAAGCTCAAAAATTCGAAGAGCAAGATAGAAAGAAAAGAGAAGAGGTCGAACTCAAAAACAGAGCAGATGATCTTGCCTATACTGTTAGTAAACAACTTAAGGAACATGGTAACAAGCTGCCAGAAGATCTCAGGAGCAATTTGGAAAGGCTGGTCAATGACCTAAGAGACGCAATAAACAAAGACGACATAACAAGAGTAAAATTGCTTTTCGATGATCTACAACGAGAAAGTATGAAGATAGGTCAATACCTGTACGAAAGTGTTAGAAAGGAACAATCAAGTTCACAATAAAAAAACTTTTAGGAAGGAGGGGTCAGTATGTTATTGGAAAGAAGAGAGGATTTCTTCAGGCCGTTTAGGCAACTTCAAAGAGAGATTGACAGAATTTTTGAAGACTTCCTCCTACCAGAGACACGAAGAAGCTTTAGCTTTGGTTTTGTACCAGAGATCGATGTATACGAAACAGATGATGCTATAACGATTGAGGTCGAAGCTCCTGGAATGGACAAGAAAGATTTCAAGGTACAAGTTGAGGATGGAGTCTTGAGAATTTGCGGCGAGAAGAAACTCGAACGCGAAAAATCAGACAGGAACTACCACGTTGTTGAGAGATCATATGGAAGGTTCGAAAGAGCTGTCCGCCTACCAGACTATGTAGATGCAGACAAAGTTAAAGCAAAATACGAAAACGGAGTTTTGACTCTGACGTTGCCGAAGAAGGAAGAAAAGAAAGCCAAAGTAGTAGATGTAGAAATAGAATAAGAAGCTAAGGGGCGGGCAACCGCCCCTTAGTATTTCAAACAAGGAGGTGATCGAAATGATAGATTTTAAAGACTACACGGAAAGTGCACAAAGAGTTTTAAGTTCAGTACAAGATATACTAAATAGATTCTCTCAAAACCAGATGTCCTCGGAACATATTTTGCTAGCAATTTTGGAGGACAATGATAACGCTGCAGTTGATATTTTGAGAAAAATAGGTGTGAACATAGATTCACTTAGAGAGGAAACACTTTCCTTTGTCTCAAGGTATGGAATGCGAGGAGTGTCCATGCCTCAACCTGGCACAGTTTCTCAAGTTTACATAACGCCAGATGCAAGACATGTCCTGGAAGAAGGAAAAAGAGAAGCGAAGCGAATGGGAGATGAAAAAGTTGGGACAGACCATCTGTTGCTTGGGATGATTCTGACTCCCACTTCTATGACTTATAGATTACTGTCGCGCTATGGTGTAACTCCTGACAAAATATACGAAGCTATACGGGATTTAAGAACAAGTGGGAAAACTGCTGAGGATGAAAATGTCGATGTACTCTTCAAATTCACAGAAGATCTCACACGTCTTTCAAAAGAAGGTAAATTGTTGCCAGTTATAGGTCGTGAAAGGGAAATAAATCGAGTTATACAAATCCTTGGAAGGAAATTCAAAAATAACCCCGTCTTGGTTGGAGACCCAGGTGTTGGAAAAACGGCAATAGCTGAAGGTTTAGCTCAAAGAATTGTAGCAGGACAAGTGCCACCTTTCTTGAGTGGTAAGAAAATCCTCAAACTCGACATGGGCAGGATGATAGCTGGAACAAAATTTAGAGGTGAGTTTGAAGAAAGGATGAAAAAGCTTGTTGACGCATTGAAAGCAAACGCTAGGCAATACATACTTTTCATTGATGAACTTCATACTGTAGTTGGCGCTGGCGCAGCCGAGGGAGCAATAGATGCTGCAAATCTTTTGAAACCAGAGTTGTCTCGTGGAGAAATTCAGGTAATTGGCGCTACTACGATGGCAGAGTACAGAAAATATATTGAAAAAGACAAAGCCTTGGCAAGAAGATTCCAGCCTGTGCTCATTGAAGAACCATCAATTGAGCAAACGATAGAAATGCTCAGAGGTATAAAGGGAGAATTTGAAAAACACCATGGAGTTACTATAACGGATGAAGCCTTGATCGCAGCTGCAAAACTCAGTGCGCGCTACATTACTGAAAGATTCCTTCCAGATAAAGCCATCGATTTGATTGACGAGGCAGCTTCAAGTGTTAAATTGGAGTCGAACAGTAAATTAGTAACAGAAGAAGAAATAGCAAAAGTCGTGCAATTGTGGACGGGTATTCCAGTGACTAAGATTGTTGAATCAGACAAAGAGAAGCTTGTAAAGCTCGAAGAACTTTTGCACAGAAGAATAGTTGACCAAGAAGATGCTGTAAGAATAGTCGCACAAACTATAAGAAAATCAAGGGCAGGATTGAAAGATCCAAAACGGCCTGCCGGTGTGTTCCTATTCCTCGGACCGACCGGTGTCGGAAAGACCGAACTTGCAAAGGCTTTGGCAGAAGTTTTGTTCGGTAGTGAAAACGCTTTGATCAGAATAGACATGAGTGAATATACAGAAAAGCACACTGTCAGTAGATTAATCGGAGCGCCGCCTGGGTACGTCGGTTACGAAGAGGGTGGTCAGTTAACAGAGCAAGTTAGAAGGAAACCATACAGCATAATATTACTTGACGAAGTGGAAAAAGCTCATCCTGAAATTTTCAATGTCTTGCTTCAAGTCTTTGATGATGGAAGGCTTACAAGTGCAAACGGCACAGTCGTTGACTTCAAAAATACCGTAATAATAATGACAAGTAACATAGCCAGTGAACATATTTTAGATTTGCTCGAAGATGGGGTTAAAGATTTGACACCTGTCATCGAGGAAGAAATGAGGAGATACTTCAAACCGGAATTTATAAACAGGATAGACGCTGCGGTTATTTTCAAACCATTGAGTATCGACCATATGAAAGCAATTGTGGATTTGCAATTGGAAAAGTTAAGAGAAAGAGTCAGAGAGCAAAAACGCGATGTGATTTTCACAGAGAAGCTAAAAGAATATCTTGCACAAAGAGGTTACATACCAGCGCTTGGAGCAAGGCCTTTAAGAAGAGTTATAGAAAATGAAGTTGAATCGCTTCTTGCCGATAAGATTATCTCTGGAGAATTCAAGGAAGGCTCAACCTTGGTGGTAGATGCTGACGAGTACGGCGTGGTTGTGAAAGAGGGGCAATGAAGTTGCCCCTCTTTTTTCAACCTGTGAAGATTAATTACAGTCAAAACAAAAAATGAAAGATTGGACGGTGAAAAAAATGCATAATGCTGTTAATGAGATTTGCGATTTCATCTCTGATTTCATAAACTCTTATGGTTTCAAGGGAATTGTGATTGGAATCAGTGGTGGTTTGGATTCAGCAGTGGTGGCTGCTCTGTGTGAAAGAACTCTGGGAAAGGAAAAAATTTTTGGAATGGTACTTCCAGAGAGAGATTCTTCAAAGCAGACTGTGAAAGATGCAAAGCTCGTTTGTGAGTGGCTTGGTATTCCTTACAAGGTAAGATCCATAACGCCTGTTTTGAGAAGAATAGGAGTTTATAAATTATTCCCACCTGCTAGTCTTTTCCCAAGAGGTTTTCAGGAGAAGTATGTTCTTAGTAAGTGGAAAAGACTTTCGGAAGATCCGTTCATCGATGACCTTTTGACCCGTGGCAACGGGGAATTTTTAAAAGGCTTAGCTTTCTATCGGATTAAGCATCGCGTGAGAATGTGCCTTTTGTACTTTGAGGCTGAACGCAGAGGATACTGCGTTGCGAGCACAGAAAACAAAACAGAACTTTTGACAGGTTTATACGTTAAGTGGGGAGATGAGTGTGGCGATATTAGTCCAATCGCACATTTGTACAAAACTGAGGTATTTGCTTTGGCAGAGGAGCTTGGTGTACCTGAAAGAATTATTAAAAAAGCTCCTAGCCCTGATCTGATACCCGGCATAAACGACGAATTCGTTTTTGGTATGACCTATCAAGAACTAGATCAATTACTAATGACCATAGAAAACGGTGAAAATTTGTCGATGTTCCCATTCGAAAAAGTTGATCGTATCAGAAAAATCATTGAAGCAGCAAAAATTAGAAACTTAAGAAACCGCAGGATTGAATCCTGCGGATAAAATCTTATTCGTGCTTACGAACTAACAAAAGCACCGAGAAACTGACTTCTGTAAAGCTCGGCGTAGAAACCACCTTTTTCAATAAGTTGCTTATGAGTTCCTGTCTCGACGATTTTTCCCTCATTCATGACGAGTATCAAGTCGGCATTTTTAATTGTTGAAAGCCTGTGTGCTATCACAAAGCTGGTCCTACCTTTCATCAGATCTTGCATGGCTCTCTGTATGTATATCTCCGTCAAGGTATCAACATTGCTTGTTGCTTCGTCTAAAATGAGTATATCTGGATCTACCAAGAAAGCTCTGGCGATTGTTATGAGCTGCTTCTCACCTTGAGAAATATTTGTAGCTTCTTCATTGATAACAGTGTTATAGCCATCGGGTAATGCCATGATGAAGTGGTGAGCTTGGGCAGCCTTAGCTGCTTTAACGATTTCGTCCTCACTTGCATCAAGTTTGCCGTAGGCTATGTTTTCTCTTATTGTTCCGTTGAATAACCATGTGTCTTGTAAAACCATACCAAAAGTTCTCCTCAGGTTTGATTTGACAATTTGTCTAATATCAATCCCATCGATTGTAATTCTCCCAGATTGTATTTCATAGAACCTCATCAGAAGGTTTACTAGAGTTGTTTTGCCTGCTCCAGTCGGCCCAACGATAGCTATCTTTTGCCCACTTTTGATTTCTATACTTAGATCCTCAATTAAAGGTCTATCAGGCAAATACCGAAAATGAACCTTTTCGAATTTCACGTTTCCTGAAACTTTTTCAAGTTTGACTGCATCGGCTTTGTCTGGCTGTTCCTCTTCTTCATCTAGAATTTCGAATACTCTTTCTGCCGCAGCAATCGTTGACTGTATTAGGTTAGCAATATTGGAAATCTGAACTATTGGCTGGGTGAATTGACGAGAGTATTGTATGAAAGCCTGTACGTCACCTATAGTTATTACCCTTCTGGTAACAAGAATTCCACCAGCAACCGAGACTATTACATAACCAACGTTTCCGATAAAGTTCATTAGTGGCATTATCATTCCAGATAGAAATTGTGCTTTGTGGCTTGTTTGGTACAACTCTTCATTTATCCTTTCAAATTTTTCAATAACATCCTTTTCCTTACAGTAAGCTTTGACTATTACATGTCCGCCGTAAGTCTCTTCAACATGCCCAGTTAAATTTCCAATCAGTTTCTGCTGCTTTGAGAAGAACTTTTGCGAGTACCTTGTGATAAATAAAGTCACAAGAATGCTGAGGGGCAAAGTAAGAGTCGTCACTAACGTCAGTAGAGGACTTATTGTGAGCATCATTATTATCACGCCGACAATTGCAATTATTCCAGAGATAAACTGGACCAAATTCTGTTGAAGTGTATTGCTTATAAGATCTATATCATTGGTGACCCTGCTTATTATTTCTCCATGTGTTTTTGAATCATAGAATTTCAAAGGAAGCTTCGTGAGCTTTTCCGATACCTCTGTTCTCATTTTCATAACGATTTTTTGTGAAACATTTGCCATTAAAAACTGTTGTATAAAATTAAGCAGAGCACTTAAAATATAGAGAATCGCGACCCATGAAAGTATTCTAAATACATATTCAAAGTTAATCCCTGGGTTTGGTAACCTAAAAATTTTTGCGAAGGTTCCTCTGAAGATTTCTGTAGTAGCTCTACCGAGAATCTTTGGGGCAACTATGGTTAAGATAGTTGCAAATATTGTTGCTGCAAAGGCGATTATTATCCAAAAAAGGTGGGGCTTTAAATACTTTACCAATCTCTTTGTAGTTTCAATTGGTCGTTTTGGTTTTTCTTTTTGAAGTATCAATGGACCACCAGGCCTTGGCCCACGCATAGGTATTTGTTTGCTAAATTTGTCAACGTGTTCTTGCTTTCTCTCATGCGCCATTTACTTCACCCCCAATTGCCTCTTCTTCTGAAATTTGTGATAGAACCATTTCTCGGTAAACTTGGTTATGCCTCAAAAGTTCTTCATGTTTTCCCATACCTTTTATTTCGCCGTCTCTTAGGACAATGATCTGATCTGCGTGCATTATGGTAGCAACTCTTTGAGCAACAACTATTACGGTTGAATCCTTAAGCTTGGTGAACAAATTTCTCCTTATTCGTGCATCTGTCCTGAAATCTAACGCCGAGAAAGTATCGTCAAAAAGGTATATCTTGGGCCTTGATGCAATTGATCTAGCAATTGAAATTCTTTGCTTTTGTCCACCCGAGATATCCGTACCACCTTGAGCTATCTCCGTATTTAAACCATTAGGCATCTTTGATGCGAATTCATTGACTTCAGCTAACTTAGCCGCTTCGATCACATCATCGTCTGAAATTTGCCTTCCAAACCTTATGTTTTCCGCTACTGATGCTGCAAATATAACAGGCCTTTGTGGAGCATATCCGATTGCACTTCTTAGAATTTTCAATGGAATTTTTCTTATGTCTACTCCATCCAGCTTTATGCTACCTTCGGTGACATCATAAAATCTTAATATTAAGTTCAAAATAGTTGTCTTTCCAGAGCCTGTACTTCCTATGATTGCTGTAACTTTACCTGGTTCAGCTTTGAAGGAAATATTTTTTAGCACAGGTTCTCTCGCACCAGGATAGGTGAAACTAACGTTTTCAAATTCTACAAGCCCTTTTACATCCGGAACAATCTTATCTTCTGGATCCAAAATCGATGGTTCAGTTTCCAATACTTCAAAGATTCTTTTAGTAGAAACAGAGGCCCTTGAGAGGAATATAAATATCGTTGAGATAAAGATCAAAGCAAACATTATTTGCATCACATATTGCATCACGGCCATCATTGAACCAACTTGTAGTTTTCCAATATCTATCTGTTTTGCTCCAAGCCAAATTATCGCTACAGTTGTCAAGCTCATAACAACACTTATAAGTGGGAAAGTGATCGCCATAAGTCTGTTTGTCTTCAACGAAGTTTGGGTGAGATCAAGATTGGCTTTCTCAAATCTCTTTTTCTCGTATTCATCTCTATCAAAGGCTCTTATAACTCTTACACCCGTAACTCTTTCTCTAACAACTAAGTTTAATTTGTCGATTTTTTCTTGCATTTTTTGGAAAAGTGGTACAGCGATTCTGTACACAAGAAAGAAAATTGCCAAAGACAATGGAACGGTGATCAAAAGAACTTTTGTCAAACTTGGACTCTTGCTCAGTGCCATTATTATTCCACCGATTGCCAGCGTTGGTGCTCTAATGACCATTCTAAGCATCATGAAAACAGCTTGTTGAGCTTGGACGACATCGTTGGTCGTTCTAGTTATGAGCGAAGCTGTGCTGAATTTGTCCATTTCATGGAGTGAAAAGCTTTGAACTTTTCTAAACAGATCGTTCCTCAGATCCTTACCAACACCCATTGAAACCTTGGCTGAAGTGTAGCTTGCCAGAATCATAGCAGCTATACCTAGACCAGAGTAGAAAAGCATTTTTGCTCCGACTTTCCAAATGTAATTTGTATCGCCGGTTGCTATTCCCTTGTCGACAATTTTTGACATTAAATCTGGTAAATAAAGAGTTATAAATGACTCAAAAATAACCAAAGCGATCGTCAAAATAGCTAACCATTTGTAGTGTTTAACATACGCAAGAACCTTTATCATGGCACCATCCTCCAGACTGTTTTTTCAAGTTGTTCAGTATTCTGTCCAAAAATTGGTTAAAAACTTCTAATTCATTGGAAGAAAACCCTTCGATTGCTTTTTCATCGACAACTTCCAATGCTTTTTGAATCTCATCGATTATCGATTTCCCCCGCTGAGTCAAGAAGACTCTTTGGCTTCTTCGATCATTTTTGTCCTGAGTTCGATATATCAAATCTGTTTTTTCCATTCTTCTGAGCATCACTGCAATTGTGGCTGGCCTGACGTCCAGCTTTTCTGCAATTTGTCGTTGCGTCATTCCGCTGTTTTTCCAAAGTAGCATTAGTATAGGTACCTGACCAGGATGAACTGACAAATGATCGAACTTATTCTTTAGCAAACGAAAGCGTATCTTTTGAATCATAAAAAGTTTTTTCATTACATCTAGCGGGTTCAAATCTTCACCTCCAATATATTAGACGTCTAACAGTTAGACGTCTAATATAATAATCCAAAAACTTTCAGATTGTCAAGAAAAACAATCGCTTTTGATTGGCTTTAATGTACCAATTTATCTTTACAGCGTCAGTACTTGATAAACTCAAAATTTGTGATATCATATACTTTGGTCACTTTAGATAGTACTTAGGTATGAGTCGGGGCGTAGCGCAGACGGCTAGCGCGCCTGCCTTGGGAGCAGGAGGTCGCTGGTTCAAGTCCAGTCGCCCCGACCATTTTTTATTCTTATTTGTTTATAAAATGGTACAATATTGTAAAGAAAATTAACCGGGGGGATCTATATGAAACAGCTAGCCATTTCCTTGCTGATAACTGTTTTCTCGACTTTGCTTACAGCTTATGATGCAATTGATATGCAAATATTGCTGAATCGTCAGTACCATGATTGTGCAAACTACGTGATTCTTACGAGTGATGAATGTTATCTTATCGCCGGCTGGGCTATTTCAAAGAATCGATCTTTGGATGGGCTGGCCGTAAAAGTTGGAAAAGATGGTGATTTGTTTTTTGAAAAAATACTTGGCTCAGAGTATGAAGATGAGTTTAACGTAGCTTTAGAATGCGACGGATATTATTTTCTTGCTGGTTCAACTTTCGATTTGAATACAAATTATGAGGCCTGGATAGTGAAGCTAGACAAAAATGGACAAAAGATTCTAGAAAGGACTTTCGGTGGGCAAAAGCGTGATGAAATTCTTGCAGGAATCGTTACAAGTGAAAAGAACTTACTTTTTGTTGGACGTTCAACCTCTCGTGGGAAAGGCGAGACAGACGTTTATGTTTTGAAGCTTGATCTAGATTTAAATTTGATTTGGGAGAGAACCTTTGGTGGTTTTTCTTTGGATGAAGCTTACAGTGTTTTGCAGGTCAACGATGGATATTTGATGGTTGGTTTTTCAGAATCATTTTCTGTAGACGAAGACGTTTATGTCATCAAACTGGATTTCGACGGTAACTTGATCTTTGAGAAGTCTTATCAATTTGCTGGGTTAGAAAAGGTGGTTGATGTGATACCTACATCCGATGGTTTTCTTATGGTTGGTTTCACTTGGGATGGACTAAGCGATGATGCTGATGGACTAATGATGAAAATCGACTCTTCTGGGAATTTGATTTGGAAAAAAACTTTTGGAACCAAAGGGTGGGAACAATTTAATAAGATCTTGAGATGGGGGAAGAATATTTTACTGGTTGGTTTTGCAAAGAACGAATTCACGAAAGGATATGATGTTTACGTTGTGAAAACTGATGAACAAGGAAACTTTTTAGGTGAAATCTATTCGAATATTGAAGGTTCAGATTTTGCCAAATGTGCTGTATTAGCTGATGGCGAACTTATTACCGCTGGATGGATTGATAGCCCTGAACCATACATGTGGGACGTCTTAGTGCTGAAGATCAGATTCTAATTGCTTAAAAGTTTTTTTGCAAGAATTTCCGAAAGATTTTCTTCGAATTTTTCAAATGTGATATGTGAAAATCTATTTTTGAAAGTTTCCTCATAATATTTCATATTGAACATACCGCCGTGTAGAAAAACAGTTTTTGAACCTGTCAGCTGAATTACCTTTTTTGTTCTTCTTACTAGCATCTGAATCTCTTTATTGATGATATTCAAAACAAGACTAGTGTTGGGCATTATCTTTGTGAAGGAAGCTATCTTTTCTTTGAAATCTTCTTGCCGTTGAAGGTCGACAAGATCCTCTATTTTTTGTACGTTAAAGTACTCAAGTAGTGAATCAAAAACAGCATCGTATTTTGCTAATCCGTCTCGAAATTCCAAAGCCTTTCTTATTATTTGGCAGGATATACTGAAACCACTACCTTCATCATCGAAAAGATGTCCCCAACCTCCTGCTCTGATGATTTTTTGTTCTCTTGTTATTCCCATGACGATAGAACCTGTTCCTGCTATCACAACGACTACTGGCTGACCTGAAAAACAAGCAAGCAGAGTTGCCTCGGCATCAGTGAAAACCTTGAGTTGCGCATGAGGATAATACTTTTTAAACAGATTTATCAGTAGGTTTTTTCTTTGTTCACTTCCTGCACCTGAGAAGCCAGCCTGGATCAGATCAACTGAACCTGACCACATGTGTACTTTTTCGAAAATCTCGCTTAATCTATCCTCACCAACAGCAGAAAGATTAACGCCGCTCTCGAAGATTTTATACTTCAGGATTTGAAAATTTTCGCTTACTGCTGCTCTTAATTTTGTCCCTCCGCCTTCGATTCCAAGGATTTTCATGTTTTTTCACCTCTTTGTTGTTGTATATACTTTTTCAAGATATAATGTTATTACATAATAAGTGTTATAGCATAATATACAATTTAATTACCCATTTTATTTTATCATATTCGATAATTGGTTTTTATCTATAATTTGCTTTATCATTCTCGTTTTTTCTCGTTGTTTCTCTGATTTTCTCATGGATGCTCGATTTGACAAAAGATGTTAACTGATTGATTATATCTATGGACGCTTCATAGGGAGGTGCTAGGATGAAAAAGTTTGTCCTTTTGTTAGTCCTCGTTTTTGCTGCGACTTTTCTACTTGCAGCAGAGTATTTGACTGTCGACAAAATCTTAACTCCAGATTCGAATCCCAAAATTGGGGGAACCCTGAGACTTGTTCTTGCTTCAACTCCGGAATCCTTTTTAATGTACGGTACACTTGACAGCGCTGCGTACACACTCACAATGGGTCCTATGTTCTCGCCACTAGTTGAAATGCATCCTGTGACCTTCGAAATTGGTCCGGCACTTGCGAAGTCTTGGCAAGTTTCGCCAAACGGAAAAGAAGTCACTTTCTACATCAGAGAGGCCTATTGGTCAGATGGCACACCAATAACTTCTGATGATGTTATATTCACGTTCCAGTACTTTGTCATGAACAAAGCTGCTAGAGGTAATTCCATTGACCGCTTCACAATACCCGATGAAACCGGCGTTAACAAAGCAGTTCTTTGGCAAAAAATCGATGACAAAACTGTCAAGGCTATTCTCCCATCTCCATACGGTGCATTCTTCACGGTACTTTCACACGTGTATATTTATCCAAGGCATAAACTAGAGCCTCTGATCGACAAGAATGATCTTGCATCCGTCAACAAACTTTGGCTTTCAAATGTCGATCCAAAGGAAATTGTTGTGAATGGTCCTTTCAAGCTTGTGCAGGTTGTAACGGATCAAAAAGTAGTTCTGGAGCGAAACCCATACTTCTGGAAGGTCGACAGATTTGGGAACAGACTTCCTTACTTTGACAGGGTTGAGTACATGATAATAAGAGATGCCGAAATGAGGCTAGCAAAATTTATCGCTGGAGAAATTGATCAACTTGGTGTGTCTGGTAAGGACTATCCTATGCTCAAAAAGATGGAATTAGAGGGAAAGGCTTCGTTCAAAGTCTACGCCCCACAACCAACTGGTGCAACACCAAGTCCGATTCACATTTCTTTCAACTTCGATGTAGACGACCCAGATTTGAAAGAACTTTTTGCAAAACTTGAATTTCGTGAAGCTATGGAATATGCACTCGACAGGGAAAGGATCATCGATGAAGTCTTTGGCGGTCTGGCAATACCAGATGCAGGTTTGATGCTTCCTTCAAACAAGGCATTCTACAACCCGAAGGTTGAGGAACTCTTGAGGCCGTATAACTTGAAAAAGGCTAACGAGCTTCTTGACAAAATTGGCCTAACGAAAAAAGATAAGGATGGGTTTAGGCTCTTTCCAAATGGCAAGAGAGTTGAATTCAATTTACTTGTCCAGAACTCACCAAAAGAATACCAGGATGTTGCATATATATTTGCAGAAGATTTGAAAAAGATAGGTGTAAAAGCTAATCTTCAGATCTTAGATTCATCCTTGGTCGGTCAAATGTTTGGTGCAGGCAATTTCCAAGCTGGTATAAGAGCCTTTGGTAATCAACCCGATCCACAACTCAGAAAGGCCATCTGGCAACCAGGAACTCAGCTTTACTATTGGCACTATTCAACGATGGATAAAACTGCCGATCCACCAAAACCTGTTTTTGAAAAGATGTTTGACTGGGAAAAACGCATATGGGAATTGTTCGAAAAAGGTCAAATTGAGATGGATCCAGTCAAAAGAAAGGCATATTACGATGAATGGCAAGAACTTTATCACATCTATCTACCTGTCATTTTCGTTTGCAAAGGCATGCCACTTGTCGGGATCAATAACACATTGGGTAACGCAGGTCTAACAGAAGATGGCTCACTGTATTTCACCGTTTACACAAGTTACAGAAAATAGCCAAGATCGCTTGGTTTTAAAAAACAGCTTCCCCTCACCGGGGAAGCTTTTTTAGGAGGTCTTCACGCAAATGTGGTCTTTCATTATTAGAAGAATTTTGATAATGATTCCCATGATGTTCGTCGTATCAATCATTTGTTTTGTGATCACCGAACTTCAACCTGGAGATTTTATTTCGCAATATCTTGAGAATCCCAGAATCACTCCACAGATGGTTGAAACATTGAAAAAAGAACTCGGTCTAGATAAACCAGCTACTTATAGATATTTCGCGTGGATTAGAAATATAGTTTTCAAAGGGGATTTTGGCTACTCTTTCGCGTATCAAAGGCCTGTTTTTGATTTGATCTGGGAGAGGCTTGGTTGGACGGTTGGGATAACTTTACTCACGATTATTTTTCAGTGGCTTATCTCTATTCCAATGGGCATATACGCGGCATTTCATCCTCATTCGCCTGCAGATTATACACTTTCTGTTATAGGGCTCATAGGAATTTCTATTCCAGACTTTTTCTTTGCGCTTGTGCTGATTTATGTAGTACTGCGCTTCGGTGGTAGTGCCATTGGTGGACTATTTTCACCACAGTTCATAGGCGCACCCTGGAGCTGGGATAAATTTGTTGACCTGTTAAAACATATATGGCTTCCCATTGTCGTCGTTGGAATCGATTTCGGTGGCTTGATGAGACTCATGCGTGGCAACATGCTCGATATAATAGGCTCTCCTTTCATAACAGCTCTAAGAGCAAGGGGACTACATGAAAAAGTTGTCAGACAGCATGCAGTGAAAAATGCCTTGAACCCATTTGTAAGTATTGCAGGTATGCAACTTCCAAACGTCTTCAGTGGAACGATCATCGTCTCAATCATTCTCAACCTGCCAACGATAGGTCCGTTTTTCTACAACGCTTTGTTAAACCACGATCAATACCTTGTGATGGGTTTTTTGATGTTCATTGCTCTGATAACTCAAATTGGGAACCTACTTTCGGATATAGGTCTTGCACTGCTTGACCCAAGGATAAGAATCAGTTGAGGTGGTTGAATGAATGCAAGAACAAAAAGAGTTCTGACTCAATTCAAAAGGCATAAACTGGGTGTCATTGGCTTTTGGATCCTAGTAATACTTTATGTGATGGTCATTTTTTCAGATTTCATTGCTCCTTATAATTTTGCAGAATCACATCGAAATTTTACGTATGCTCCTCCAACAAGGATAAGAATCTTTCATGAAGGAAAATTGACAAGACCATTTATTTATGGCCTGAAAAGGACTAGGGATCCTGTTACCTTTATGATCAAATATGAGGAAGATAGAACAAGAATATATCCTGTAACATTCTTTGTGCGCGGCGAAAAGTATAAATTCTGGAATTTGTTTGAGACGGATATCCATCTTTTCGGAATAAAGGCTGATTCAAGAGAAGCGATGATTTTGATCTTTGGTGCCGACAGATTTGGGAGAGATCTTTTCTCCAGAATCTTAGTTGGTGGTCGAGTATCTATGACAGTTGGACTTGTTGGGACTTTGATAAGCGTGGTTATTGGAGCCATAATTGGAGCCTTTTCCGGATATTATGGAGGTTGGATCGACGTGTTGATTCAAAGATTTATCGAACTGCTTCGATCGTTTCCAAGGATACCACTTTGGCTTGCCCTTTCTGTCATTCTCCCCCCCAGTTGGCCAAGCACGTGGGTCTATTTCGGGATAGTTATAGTTCTTTCCCTAATAGGTTGGATGGGGGTTGCAAGGGTTGTTAGAGGTATGGTCCTGAGCCTAAGGGAGAAGGAATTTATCTTGGCCGCAAAAGCTGCAGGTGTATCAGATTTTAAGATAATTCGCAAGCATCTAATCCCAAATATCATGATCTATCTGAGAGTTGTTTCAACTCTTTCAATACCAGGAATGATTCTTGGTGAAAGTACTATCAGTTTTCTTGGACTGGGTATAAAAGAACCAATGACAAGTTGGGGACTTTTACTTTCTCAAGCTCAATCTATCTCTGCCATCGCGACAAGTCCGTGGCTGTTGACGCCTGGGATATTCATAATGTTGGCGGTTTTGGCATTTAACTTCGTTGGTGATGGCTTGAGAGACGCACTCGATCCATATAGGACGGTTGAGAAAGCATGATTCTGGAAGTTAGAAATCTCAAAACCTACTTTAACAGCCCAGATGGACTTGTCAAAGCTGTTGATGGTATCTGCTTTGAGCTTGAGAGAGGTGAAACCTTGGCATTGGTTGGTGAATCAGGTTGTGGAAAGAGCGTAACCGCTTTGACGATAATGGGATTGATCAAATCACCACCGGCAAGGATTGAAGGAAGCATAAAGCTGGATGGTATTGAACTTATAGGTTTATCAAACGAAGAATACAGAAAAATAAGGGGAAAAAGAATATCAATGATTTTCCAAGAACCAATGGCTTCTTTTGATCCGCTTTATACGATTGGTAAACAAATGAAGGAAGTTGCCATGACACATTTCGATCTTAGCGAAGACCAAGCCAAAGAAAAGTGTATAGAGATGATGAAAAAGGTTCACATACCGCTTGCAGAAAAAAGATTTGATGAATATCCTCATGAAATGAGTGGAGGAATGCTGCAAAGAATAATGATTGCCATGTCCTTACTGACAAATCCTGACATACTAATAGCTGACGAACCTACAACAGCTTTGGATGTTACCATACAAGCTCAAATATTGAATTTGATGAAAGAACTTCAGCAAATGTTCAACATGTCTATGATTTTCATAACTCATGATTTTGGTGTTGTTGCAGAAATGGCGGACAGAGTTCACGTTATGTACGCTGGTAAAATAGTCGAAAAAGCCACGGTGAAAAAGCTTTTTAGCGATCCTAAACATCCATACACTCAAGGATTGCTTCAATCACGCGTTAAAAAAGATTACAAAGGTAAATTGCTGCCATTCATACCTGGAAACGTACCACTTGCTACAAACTTTCCAGATGGTTGCAGATTCCATCCAAGGTGTCCCTATGCTATGGAGATATGCAAGAAACAGTCTCCTATAGAGATCAATCTTGGGGACAGTTCTGTAATGTGCTGGCTTTATGCGGGCAGGGATGTGCAATGAATAGTTTAAATAGTTTAATGAAGCTTGAAAAGGTAAAGAAATACTTTCCTATACGAGCTGGGGTATTTTTACAAGTAGTTGGATGGGTGAAAGCTCTTGAGGATACAGATTTGGAAATAAGGGAAAATGAAGTAGTCGGAGTGGTTGGGGAATCTGGTTGTGGGAAGACAACTCTCGGAAGAATAGTTGCTAAAATTCTAGAGCCAACTTCCGGTACAATCTACTTCAAGGATCAAGATGTTACGAAAAAAGTTGCCAAAGATTTGCTGAAAGACTTTAGAAGAAACGTTCAAATCATCTTCCAAGATCCATTCAGTTCACTTGATCCAAGGATGTCTATTCGAGAAATCATAGCCGAACCTCTGGATGCTCACAGAGTTTTTCAGTCCAAAAAGGAGCAAGACGAGTACATAGAATTTCTCATCCAGAAAGTTGGGTTGTACAAAGAGTACCTTGTTCGTTACCCTCACGAATTTTCTGGTGGACAGAGGCAAAGAATTGCTATAGCAAGAGCAATTGCTCTGAAGCCAAAAATTATAGTTTGTGATGAACCTACCTCGGCGTTGGATATTTCGATTCAGAGTCAGATAATAAATCTTTTACAGCAACTGAGAGAAGAGTACAAAATCTCATATCTGTTCATTTCACACAATTTGGATGTTGTTTACCACATGAGTAACCGATTAATAGTCATGTATCTTGGCAATGTTGTCGAAAGTGGTGATTCGAACGAGGTTTTTGAAAATCCTCTTCATCCTTATACAAAAGCATTGATGGATTCAACACCAAGCTGGGACCCAGAGGTTAAAAAGACATCTAAAATAAAGCTTTTTGGAGAACCACCAAGTCCAGTTGATCCACCAAAAGGATGTCCTTTCGTCACACGCTGCCCAGTCAAGATCGATAAGTGTGAGAAGGAGAAGCCAAAACTATCTGGCAACGAAAAACACAAAGTTGCTTGCTTTTTATGGGAGGGAAAATAAGTAATGGAAAAGATCATTGACAGAATAATTGAAAGTGCGATTGGGAAAATATATCCTGGAGCAACCTTATTAGTGGGAAGACCTGGGGAAATTATCTACCAGCAAGCTTATGGGACACTGGATGGCAGCAAAGCAACAAGGATTGATACTGTTTATGACCTTGCCAGTGTAACAAAAGTCGTTGCAACTACTACCGCTGTGATGAGGCTTTTTTCCGAAGGATATCTACAGCTGAATGATACCATTGGAAGGTTTTTACCAGTAGAAGGTCCAAAAAAGGATATAGCCATCCTTCAACTCTTGACTCATACATCTGGAATTCAACCTTACTCGGATCTTTGGAAGATTTTTAGGGGTAAGAAGTTGCTTGAAGAGATAATAAAAATCCAGCCAATTGATCAACCTGGAAGGAGGATAGTCTATTCTTGCTTAAATTTCATAACTCTAATGGCTATCGTAGAAAAAATAACTTCCCAAAGTTTTGATCAGTTTGTTTATTCAATTTTTGAACCACTTGGTATGAAGGACACTAGGTTTTCTCCGGGAGAGCACGAAAATATAGCTCCAACCTCCGAAAGAGATGGAAAAAGACTGGTTGGTTTGCCTGATGATGAGCTTGCTTATTATCTTGGTGGAGTTAGTGGCAATGCTGGATTGTTCAGCAATGTTTTGGATCTTTTCAAATTTATGACAGCTTTACTTGAAGGGCGGATTGTCCCTAAGAATGTTGTAAAACTTTTCACACAAAAGATTGTTCAGGCAGAAAACGGTAAAAGACACCTTGGCTGGATGTGCCCAGAAAGTGGAGGAAGTTGTGGAGATATGCTTTCCGAAAAAGGATTTGGGCACAGTGGTTTTACAGGTACGACAATTTGGTGCCGCGAAGATGGTTTGTTTGTAATTTTCCTAACCAACAAAGGATTTATAAAGAGGCACGAAGAAGAAATCATGAGAATCAGAGCTTTATTACATAACGTAGTGTTCGGAGGTGTGGAATGTTCTGGACCGATCTTTTAAAATTGGCAAGCAAAAAAGAAAGAGTTATTATGGGTTTAATGTCCGGTACTTCAGCTGATGGTTTGGATATAGCTATTGCTAAGTTTACAGGATATGCAAGAAATTCATCTTTTCACCTGGTAAGTTTTCATTCGGTTCCTTACCCGTCAGAAGTTAGAAGCAAAATCATTGATCTTTATGATCCAGCCAAGTCTTCTGTGAAAGATGTTTGTCTTATGAACTTTGAAATAGCAAGAATTCATGCAAAAATGATCAAAAACTTCTGTAAGGGTGTTGATTTGATAGCCTACCATGGGCAGACAGTTTATCATATGCCTAATGAAGGCGCAACGTTGCAGATTGGTGAAGCCGATGTCATTGCTGTTGAAACTGGTGTCTATGTGGTTCATTCCCTGAGAACAAAAGATGTTGCACTCAAAGGGCAAGGTGCTCCGATTACTGCCTATTTTGATTGGGCCTTTTTCCGAAAACCAAATTCAGTAGTACTAAACATAGGTGGTATAGCGAATGTGACTTTTACTAATGAGCCTGTTATAGCCTTTGATACTGGCCCCGGTAATTGTCTGATAGATCTTTACGTCAAAGAAAATTTTGGGATGGAGTACGATAATGAAGGGAAACTAGCCGCAAAAGGCAAAATTGATGAAGAGATTTTGAATAAGTTGATAGAAAAAGATCGGGCTTATTTGGAGAAGAGACCACCGAAGACCACAGGAAGAGAATGGTACAACATACATTTCATTGCAGACTTACCAGCTAAGGATCTTGATGTTCTCAGAACTCTCACCTATTTTACATCTTGGTCGATTCATCAAAATGTTAGAAGATATCTTGGAAAGATTGAGAGGATCTATGCTTTTGGTGGAGGAGCTTTGAACAAGGTGATCATGAACGATTTGAGGAGTTTTGGCTACAAAGTATTGATACCAAATAAAACTTTGGCAAAGGCACGTGAAGCTTTAGCGATAGCATTGCTTGCAAATGATTTCCTAGCTGGTTTAGCCACCAATATAGTTACGGTAACAGGAGCAAGCCGACCATGTGTTTTAGGAAAGTTATCTACGCCATGGTAACTGTGAAAAAAAATCATTGACTATCTTTTCATTTATAGAACTCTGCTAAGTAAATTTCAGGCAATTGGGTTAAAAGCTATAAGAAATTTTGGAAATTTTTTCCATCTGACACTTGAGATTTCTTGCGTTTTGTTGTAAGATAAATCCGGAGGCGTGTCCGAATAGGCTAAGGAGCCGGTCTTGAAAATCGGTGGGAGTGATACTCCCTTGTGGGTTCGAGTCCCACCGCCTCCGCCAGTTTCTTATTCCACATTTTGGGAGGTCTTACAAATGCCACTTGTAAGTCCAAAAGAGATGTTCAAAAAAGCTTACGGTAAATACGCTATAGGCGCTTTCAACGTAAACAACATGGAAATCCTTCAAGGAGTTATAGAAGCTGCAAAAGAGGAGAAGGCTCCCTTGATTCTGCAGATCTCAGCAGGTGCGAGAAAATACGCAAAACAGGTTTATCTTATGAAACTCATTGAAGCGGCCTTGCAAGATGCCCCAGATATTCCAATTGCGGTGCACCTTGATCATGGAGATTCTTTTGACCTTTGTAAAGCTGTTATTGATGCTGGTTTTAATTCTGTTATGATTGATGGCTCACACTTACCTTTTGAAGAAAACGTGAAACTTACTAAGCAAGTGGTAGATTATGCTCATCCGCGTGGCGTAGTAGTCGAAGGTGAACTTGGAAGGCTGGTTGGGGTCGAAGAACACGTTGTTGTTGCAGAACACGAGGCAATTTACACAGATCCAGAAAAAGCTGTTGAATTTGTCGAGAGAACAGGTGTTGATTCTCTAGCGATAGCTATTGGGACAAGCCACGGAGCTTACAAATTCAAAGGTGAGCCAAAACTTGATTTTGAGAGGTTACAAGAAATTGCCAAACGCTTACCTGGATTTCCACTGGTTTTACACGGAGCATCGAGTGTTTTGAGTGAATATGTTGAGAAAGCAAATAAATATGGTGGAAAGTTGACCGGAGCTCAAGGTGTACCTGAGGAAATGATACGAAAGGCAACTACAATGGGGATCTGCAAGGTGAATATCGATACTGACCTTAGATTAGCTGTTACAGCGTCGATCAGAGAAGTTTTTGCCACTAAGCCAGAGGAATTTGATCCAAGAAAATACTTAGGTCCAGCAAGAGATGCTGTCAAAGAAGTCGTTAAGCATAAAATGAGATACGTTCTGGGTTGCAGCGGTCAG
>JBEPZZ010000032.1:0-15000 GCA_041640575.1 Pseudothermotoga sp.
AAGATCATGGAAAAAGGGGAAAGAAAAGCTCAGAGAAACTATTCGCTTCAGGACAAAAACACCCTACAAATTCTCGTTAAAGACGAAGAAAAACATGAAGAAATGCTTCTAAAACTTCTCAATGAGGAAAAGCTTAACTACATTGGTTCAATGGTTCTTGGCCTCAACGATGCACTTGTTGAGCTAACAGGTGCTTTAGCTGGTTTAACTTTTGCACTTCAGAAGACAAGGATCGTCGCAATATCGGGCATAATCACTGGTATTGCAGCAGCACTGTCAATGGCTGCCTCCGATTACCTTTCCAAAAAATCAGAAAAAGGAGAGAAGAACCCAGTAAAATCAGCACTCTACACAGGTATTGCATACATATTCACAGTTCTTTTTCTTACCTTTCCATACCTAGTTTTCAAAAGACCAATTTTCGCGCTTTCTATGACGCTTGTAAATGCTATCTTGGTGATATTTCTTTTCACATTCTTCATATCGGTTGTAAAAGAAACAGACTTCAAGAAGAGCTTTATTGAAATGCTGTCGATAAGCATGGGGGTGGCAACTACTTCGTTTTTCATCGGATTGCTGATCAGACATTTTCTTGGCATCGAAATTTGAAAATGTTCAGTGTGATTGTTATTATTATAGTTCGCGAACTATGGAAATCTATCTTTTAGCTGTAGCAAAGCTTGCAAAAAAGCGTGAAAGTGAAAGGCTAGCTAGAAAGATTTTAAAAGCTAAAAGTGTCACATTATAAAATGAGCTGATAAAAGAAACCAATTTGGTAAAGACAGTAAAATTTGAAATTCCACTTCCCTTTTGACGTATCTTTCATTGACCTTCTCAGCACTAGCTTTGTATGCAAAGTTGAGAAGATCGAAAAAATTCAGCCAGCGCAAGTCAACTAGTAGGCTCAAATTTTAGCTTTAAAAAATTAGGCATGAGTATAGAATCTACAAGTTTATGATCAGGTTAACTTCTCCATTGCAAAAATGATCTTGGCGGCTTGATGCTGATTCGCAATTAAGATGTCCACCGCTGTATAAAAAGCTTTAAATTATCCCGCACAAGCCAAAAATCTATAACTTGCACCTGTTTATCTTTTATCCTGCTATCTTTTTAAAAATCAAGCAGCTAGCTTATTCTAGTACTTGCCAATACTTTTTTGTTGATATCTGTATTCGCTTCATAAATTTTGAGTATGGTTTTTTTCCAAGTATTTGATGATTCTAAAAACAACCACAGTTTTATCCCTAATTGCAGTACTGATTCAAAGACTTTCCCGCTGCTTAACACCAATTACTTTCTGCTCCCAGGTTTCACAATTGGTATTCCTTGCTTACACAATATACATTCGTTTGGTTCGTAAATGGGAAATTCAAGCTTAATCAAGGAATGGAACGGAACGTCAAACGGAAGCGGACCAATTGATCTGTCAACTATACTTGCAATGCAACAAACAACTCCACCGTAACTTTCGACCAGGTTCTTAACCTCTATCACTGATCCACCTGTAGTTGTAACATCTTCAACTATTGCAACTCTCTCACCATTATGAATGGTGAAACTTCTCCTTAGTTTCATCACGCTTTCTTCTCTTTCGGCAAATATTGCACGAACGCCGAGAGCTCTGGCAACTGTATAAGCAAGAATTATTCCACCGAGTGCTGGGCCAACAACCACTTCGGGTTTATAAGAGCTTATCTTCTGCGCGATCATATCACCAACCATATCCCCATACTCAGGATATTCAAAAATTTTCGCGCACTGAATGTAATTCGAGGAATGTTTTCCAGATGACAAAAGAAAATGTCCTTCTAGCAGTGCTCCAGTCTTCAACAAGATATCACGCATTTAGCATCCTCCTCACTTCGGCTATAGTGGCTGCCGGATCATCACTCTTGTAAATTTCCCTGCCAAGAACAACGAAGTCTGCTACGTTTAAAACGTCGTTGAGATGCACAACATCCTTTTGGTCATCCGCACCTCGCTTTATCCTAACCCCAGGAACTAAAATCTTCCCAGATATGTACTTTCTAAGTTCGATGGCCCATTTACCAGGTAAAACAAAAGAGCATCCCAATACTTCCAAAGTTTTTATCAAATCCACATATTGATGAAGTTCACCTTCAATTGAAGTGAGTTTGACCACAACAAAAATCAATTTATTTGTGCTTTCCATAGCTGCCTTAACACCATCGATACCACATGCTGAATGGACGGTAAAACCTTTAATGGAAGGATGATCCCATGCTTTTATAGACCTTGCGATTGTAGATGGAATATCCACAAATTTTAAATCGATAATCACTTCAAGATTTCGCTTCGCAAATTCTTCAAGTACTGATTTCCCATGAACTGCAACGCTATGACCAATTTTTACATGGTCAAAAGATCCATATTTGTCGATGAACTGCAAAGGATTTTCCATATCCAAGCTTAAAACCGGTTTCATATATTCCCCCTCCTTAATCTTTCGGCAATCCTTTCAACAATCTTTGGGTTTTTATAGATTATTGTCCCTAAGCTCACGGCATCCGCACCGACTTTGAGGAATTCTTCTGCGTCATCCTCGTTACTAATACCACCTCCGCCTACTATAAAAAGCTTCTTAGCAACTTTTTTAACTTCGTATACAGCTCTCAAAGCTATTGGTTTTAATGAAGGTCCCGACAAACCGCCTTTTTGAATCTTACCCTCTACGAACTGAAGCGCTCTCAAGGTATTAATCAAGCTTATTCCGTTCCATTCATTCTTCTCCAGCAAACTAGCAAAATTTTCGACAAAAATACCTTCAATGCCGACTTTTGCTATTAAGAAACTATCCAACGTTTTTCTCAATGATTTCAACAATTTTGGTAACTTTTTCGAGTCTGCTATGACGCTCAGTCCGCCCTTTTCAACGTTTGGACAGGAAAAATTAAATTCTATAGCAGCAAACCTTCCTTCTACACTTTTCACACGCTCAGCAATCATTTGAAATTCTTCCAAATTGTCTCCACCTAGACTCAGTATTACCTTAGTTTTAGCAAAGATCCAATCGAACTCACCTTGCTGTAATTTAAAAAGAAAGTTTTCAATACCTTGGTTCTCTAAGCCTATACTGTTTATCAAATAACCACTGCTAGCTACCAAACGTGGTGGGGGATTTCCACTTTTAGGTTTGTAGGTGATTGTCTTCAAAGTGTAAGCCCCTATGCAATCTGGGCTAATCATTTTCATTTTTAGATATTCTCCCATACCCCCAACGCCTGACGCAATAACTATAGGAATCTTTAACTCCATAAGATATCCCCCCTGAAAATTGGGCCATCTTCGCAAACGTGTTTTATCCCTTCTTTCGTATCAATGGCACAACCTTTGCAAGCTCCCAAACCACAGGCCATGTAAGCATCTGTAGTGGTATAAACCATTCCTTTTCCCTTCAACATATCGTAGGCGATTTTACACATCTGTGGAGAACCAAGTGTTAAATACCAATCATAACCCTTTAATTGTTTAAGCATTTTTAAGAAATTCTCGTCACCAATTACCTGTTTGAACGGATGAACATCAATTTCAAAAGCTTCTTTGCTACACATTAAAACTTCTACATTCCATCTTTTGGATGCTTCATAAGCCATTGAAAAGCATGAAGCAGAAGCAAGAATTAATCCTTTTCCGTTTGGAATTTCAAAGCCTTTGCCACAAGGTCCATGAGCATTCAATATCGTGGCGTCTTGAACAATATATCTTGATCCTTCTCCTATGATCTCAATACATATTGCTAGTTCATCCTGCCATGTTCCAAGCGCAAATGGCTTTCGAACAATCGAAATTGGAGTCTCAATCATGACGAACTGCATGGGTTCAAAGTAGATATCTTCTTTGAATGCTACAAGGTATGTGCTGCCACTGATTTTCTTAACCATTTTTTTAGTTAAAGAGAAAGTCTCCATCCCAATACACCCACTTTCCCTTGAGTTTTGTTCCAACAATCTTTCCTTTGAGTCTTACACCGTTGAAAACGCAGTTCTTTCCCTTGCTGAAAAATTTGTTCGAGTCAACGACAAAAGTTGCATCTGGATCGATAACAACAAGATTTTCCAAATCACTGTTTAGTTTGAAGCCTAGTAGCCTTCTTGGTTTCACTATCAGTTTGTCGAAAACCAACTTCAAATCAGATAAAACTGTATAAAAAGCACTAAAGGCTACTTCAATCCCACTGCTTCCAAAAGGTGCTAACTCAAAGTCATTTGGTTTATCAGGGTGAGGGGCATGATCAGTTGCCAAGACGTCTATAATATCATCTTTGACGGCTTTTATTAGCATATCTTTGTCTTTAGCTGTTCCAAGAGGCGGATTGATCTTGAAATTTGTATTCATTACATCATTCATGGTGAAAAACAAGTGATGTGGTGTTACTTCGCAACTGATCTGAGCAAACTTTCTTAAAAAGCAAATAGTTTCGATCGACATTTCGGTACTGACGTGCTGAATATGAAATCTCTTAAAACCATACTCCAAACCAAGCATTACATTTCGGAAAACAGAAACTGATTCGGAATTGATAGGTCGTTTTTCGCAGGGTGTAATCGTTCCTTCGTAAAAGATTCCACCCAATTCATGTAACTGACTGTGGTCAAGTAATAAGTGCGGCTCTTTAGTTTTGAAAGCCTGAACAATTTTGGCTGTGTCATAATGAATTCCATCGTTGGAATAGCATAAGATTTTCTTCATGTCAGGTTGTAACTCTCCAAATAATGAGCAACTCCAAAAGAAATCAACCAATTTATTTTTTGCTAAACTCATGTGATAGTCAAAAACACTTTTGGTAGCAATCTCGGGTTTTGTGTTTGGTTGAATCAAAACAGCTGAATATCCACCCGCTATAGCAGCTTTCTGCAATGATTCGTAATCTTCCTGTTCATTTAGCCTAACGTGGGTATGAAAATCAAAAAATGGTTGAGTTGCCACTAAATTGTTCCCTTGGAGTTTTGCTGGAATCTCTATTTCCACATTTTCAAAGCACTTTTTAATTGGATCGTAATAGTTCACATCCCTCCACCTTTCATCGAAAAATAAAAGGGGCTTTTTCAAGCCCCTTTCATATTCTTATATCTTTTAATTAAGCTTCCAGTTTTCTCTTCAGATCTTAAGAAAGCACCTTTCATCTTGAATTCACCTCATGATTTTCTTCGAGAAATGATACCATGCTTGATATTACAAAAATATTGCTAAAGGTTTACCTCTCCTTACTTTCGGGCTCTCCTCATCCTCCAACCATGCATGGCCAATGCGAAAGCTATTACTGCATATGCTAGAAATTCTCTGAAGAATTCTCCAACTTGAGGTTGACCAAACAATTTATTTCCAGCGCTCGGAGCAACAACAAACAATGTATGGAATAAAAGTACACCAACTATTGCATTCCAGATCGAAGCTTTGATTGTAGAAGCTCCACCCACAAGTAAAGCAGCTATTGAGAACAGTGCTACCTGCTCATGACTGTTGTAGGTGTTTATCGTTCCAATATCTTGCAGGTATATTATTTGTCCCAAAGCTGCCAAGACTGTTGACATGATAATAGCAATGATCCTGACTTTATTTACCTTTATTCCTGCGACTTCCGCAACATGGATATCTTGACCTACTGCTCTTATGTCTTGACCAAGTTTCGTTTTAAAAAGCAAAGTGATAAAAACACACAAAACCGCTATGATTATCATGGGGACCACGAAAACCCTAACCATACCAAATCTGATGACCCAAACGGAATTCAGAGCGCCTGCAAGTGTTCCCCAAAGATCAACTGTGTTTCTTAAACCTACTCCACCTGTCAGCAACATGGCTTTTGTGGAAAATGGAATTATCGAGCCGGCAAAGAATAAAAATATTAGTTGATAAACACCGTTGACAAAAAAGCCAAGTATCATGGAGGTTATCATTTCTCTTCCGCGCGCCCTATTCAAAATCAATCCAGCGAGCCAACCAAGAATCATAGCTATCACAGCTGCCAAGAGCATTGAAACCAATATTCCAGCTACCCCAACAATTTTTCTATCAACCACGAAAAACATTGCTGCTTGACCAGCCATAGCACCGAGAACAATTCCAAAGTTCAAACCCATCCCAGCTACAACTGGAATGATAAGCGAAAGAACTAAAAAGGTATTTCTACTCAGACGTCGAACTATCTCTGCTGTTAAGAACAACCAAGGTATTTTCGCAACCAAGACTGCAGAAACGGACAGTACCAAAAACGCGATCGGAACAGCATAATCTATCAGAATTTTCTTGACTTTTTCCATCTTAGCTCGCCTCCCTTGGTAGTCTCGTGAGAGCATACAATATCATTCCGTTGCTTATTATCATCCTCATCACCTCAGTGATGTCTCCCCTGGTGACTTGGCTGAGGACCGGTAAAGCTATCGTGAGTAGGGTTTGAAAAACCGTTGTACCTATGATGACATTCTTTATACTTGCTCTTCTGATTGAAGCGCCTCCTATCAAAATACATGCGACTGCTGGAAAGGTCATTCCCAACGGTGCCTGATAGAGTTGGAGAAAACCATAACTTTGTGCATAGACAACAATGCCGACACCGCCTAAAATTGTGGATAAAATTACAGCAGTCAAACGTGCCATTTTGGTGTTAACGCCTGAAGTTATTGCATATTTCTCATTCTGACCAGTGAGATCAATAGCTAAACCTAGCCTTGTCCTAAAAAAGATATAAACTACTAAACAAGCTCCTGCAAAGAAAAGAAACAAACCAGTCGGAACTTCAAAACCACCGATTTTGAATCTCAGAAAATCGTTCAGAATTCCAGCAAAATAGTCATGAAGCGCAAGTGTGTACCTAAGACCCCTACCACCAATAGCCCATACTAAATCTGGTTTTGAGAACGGTAGAAGTAACCACATTATCGACATAAAAGCAACTATGGAATAGCCAAAATAGGTGCCAACCATCATTTCTTGACCTCTAACTTTTTCCAAAAGCCAGCCATAGATCAGTCCAAGGCCTGTGCTTATGATTATAGTAAGTAAGACTGCGACCAGGAAGCCGAGTCCACCGACTAAATTAAGTTGCATACTTATCAAGGTGCCAAGTAAACCTCCGATTATTCCAACTGGCAGCCCAAAATTTGGGCCCACACCAGAACGAATCATTGGAACCATTGAAAGAACAAGTACACCGTTCATGCCAATTCTTCTCAGCGAATCACTAATCAACATTGGAATGGAAACATCAACGAAAGCTGCCAAAACAAAAAGTCCAATGAGAAAGAGGAATATTATAAGAGTCGGTATATCGACTCTTTTCAGGAGCGCCAGAAGTTTATCCATGGTGCATCACCTCCTCTAATTCTCCAGCCATTGCTAATCCAAACTCTGCATCTGAAGCATTCGGTGGAAGTATCGCTGAGAGTTTTCCTTCGGCCACTATGGCTATTCGATCACAAATGCTTCTCAACTCACCCAGCTCACTTGAAGTCATCACAATGGTTATTCCCAACTTCCTATTCATGTTTACCAAATGATCCAGCACAAGTTTTTTAGCACCAACATCAATTCCACGCGTAGGTTCCGAGACAAATAATATTTTCGGTTCCAATGTAAATGCCCTTGCTAGACAGACTTTTTGCTGATTCCCACCGCTCAGTCTTCTAACCGGTTGCATGGGACCTTTACAACGAATATCTAATTCTTTTATCATTGAAATTGAGTGTTCACGAATTGCCTTCTTATCAAGAACATTGAAAAAGATAAATCTCTTGGTAAATTTTCCAAACGCCTGAACTGCAGTCGCAACTATGTTCAACTCAACTGGTTCATTCAATAGCAATCCAACTCCTCTACGATCCTCAGAGAGATAAACAACACCCTTCGCGAGCGCATATGAAGGATCGTTCAACTTGTATGGCTGTCCTTCTAGAAGAACTGTTCCCGAAGCTGGATAGATTCCTGCTATACCATTTGCAATCCCTAACTTTCCATGACCAGCCAAACCACCTATACCCAAAATTTCGGCTCTTCTTATGTTTATACTAAAATCTTTGACGATTTCTCCGGGCATGTTAACTTGCAAATTTTTAATAGACATGATTATATCTTCGTCTGAAGGTTCTTTCTGTCTTTTTGGCAAATCAAGCGTTTCTATCTTTCTTCCAACCATTTTTTCGGCAACTTCCGAAAGGCTAAAAGACGAAGCTGGTCCACTGTCTACAACAACACCGTCTCGCAAAATCGTTATACGGTGTGAAACTGCTAAAACCTCAGCAAGTCTGTGTGAAATAAATAGAACAGATATACCATTTTTTGAAAGCATTTTGATTGCGTTTAACAACGTCTCAGCTTCTGTTTCGGAAAGAACAGCAGTTGGCTCGTCGAGCACCAAAATCTTAAGATTTTTCTTGTCTATCTCGCGTGCAATTTCTACGAACTGTTTATGAGCAACAGGAAGCCCAGCGATGGGTAACCATTCATCGATATTAGTCATGCCTATAGTGTTCAAAGCTTCTCGGGATTCCTTTCTCATTTCTTTGAAGTCCAAAGTTTCTAATGACTTACCGAAAACACTACTAAAAACGTTTCTCTTCGTAATCTCTCGATTTAACTTGATGTTCTCGGTAACAGTAAAATTGGGCAAGAGCATGAACTCTTGGTGGACCATGCCAATGCCCAATTCCATAGCCTTTCGTGGTGAATCGATTTCGACTTTTTTTCCATTAATGTAAATTTCACCTTCAAATCCACCCGTACTATGAATTACAGGCATTCCAAAGAGTATGTTCATCAAAGTTGATTTTCCTGCTCCGTTCTCTCCAACAAGTCCATGAATTTCGCCTTCTTCAAGTTCCAAGTTGACATTCTTAAGAACTTGGTTGCCAAAGTAGTATTTGTTTATGTTTTTCATCTGAAGGGCTTTCCCCACAACAATACCTCCCGCTGTTAGAACCTAGAAATTTTCTCAACATATATAATAAATGAAAAGACGTCGGTGTTTTCCACCGACGTCTTTTTGACCTTGCAAATCATAATTAGAACTGAGTAACTCCAAAGATTACAGAATCTGAGATAAGCATGTAGTAATTGCCTTTGTTAGAGTATCTTCTGATCATTGTTGAGGCACCCTTCACCTTTTGTGATGCTACTTGATCGAAAACTGCTTTTATAGCATTCATATCGTTAGCCTTGATTTGTTTTTTGACAAGTTGCGCAGCAATTTCAACGCCTGCTTCTACAAACAACATGTTCATTGGGATTGGCCAAGTTGCAAACCTTCCGGCTCCTCCTTTTTGAATCACTGCATCGTTTATAACTTTAAGTATGTAGTTTATATCGCCTTTCTTTTCAGATGGTATTGAAATTCCAAGTGCTCCAGGATAACCATGTGTTGGAGATGGGCAGCACTGTTCAGGATAAATACCTCCATGTGTAAGAATAGCCTTTATGAGCGGTTCCTGCATTCCACAGTTTGTGGAGAAGAAAGCTGTATCCTTGCCGTACTTAGCAATTTGTCTTGGGACATCCTCAAGGATGAATTGTTGAGCACCAGTCAATCCTTGTTCACCAAGTGGGTCTGGAGCTGACACAAAAATGAACTCCATACCAAGTTCTTTACATCTTTTTTCCATGATATCTCTTCGCTCGGCCAAAAGTTTGTAGCTCATATGTCTTGGGAAAGAATAATGGATTAACCTCTTTGCCCCCATTTTATAAGCAAGATCAACAATGGTCTTACCACGACCAGGTGTGTCAGTTTCAAGTGCCACATCAGCTACAGATTCCACCATCTCTGGATCCTCGTGAGGAACACCGACAACAAAAATCATATCTGGTCTGAACTCTTTGACTCTTCTGATGGCTGAAGCTGTACCAGGTACACCTTGACAAATGACTATTGCCTTAACTGTTGGATCATAGGCAAGTTCCACAATTCTTGCGATAGTTGTTTCTTGTTCTTGCATAAACTTGTCTGGGTAAGTAACGTGGATAATTTCTTTTCCATACTTTGCAATGACATTCTCTGCACCTCTGTACTCGTCTTCACCTTGAGAAACTGTACCAGTCACAACTCCAATTTTGAAACCTAAGGCCGAAAAACTAAGTGTTGCCAAAACTACCAGTGCAATAACAAGAATTAGACCTCTTCTCATCCTCTAAACACCTCCCCCAGAGTAGGTATCTCATTGAATATCTTATAACACGATTATACCATCATGATCCCTGCTGATAAGTTAGCAAGTTAAGATGTTTTGTATTCTGCAACAGGATATCCTATTTCGGCGAGTTTTTTACAGATCTTCTCAATTTCCTGTGTTTCCAATATGATTTTTTTATTCTGCAAATCTATTTGATAATTTCTAACTCCATTTTCGTTCAGCAAATTGGAAATTCTCATTTTACAGTGATTGCAAACCATGTTCGGTACAGTTAAAACATATTTCATCTTTTCAACACTCCCCGACATTTTAACGAAAAACTGAGGTTCAACCACGCCTTACTTTTATCATACACTATATCAGCATTGTCAAACAACGTTGCAAAAAGAAGCATTTCTTCGTCTGAACCGTACTCTCCCATAAGCGGTAAATACATGTAAGCAAGTTCCTCATGACTTCCAATGTTTAGGTAAAAGCTTAAAGTCTTTAGATCAGATTCACTTAGAACTACCCTAGCTCCTATCTTTATCAAACACGTTTGATTATCATCCCGGCTATCATAGGAAATATCAATATGATCTGCTGATTTTGTGAGTAGATATCTCATCACTTGAGCACACAATTTTGTTACTATTTCGTTCGTTCTAACCATTGTTACTCGCACCTTGCTTTAAGGCAAGAATTATAGGAACAAGTACCATCGCCACCAACCCCCCAGCAAAACCGTTATTGTACAAATTCAAACCCGCATGGAAAAAAGCAGAACTGTTAACAACAGCACAATGTACAAAACCAGCGATTATTCCCCAAAGAAATCCAAATTCACCAGCTATAGGGGCGAGTGTTGTTCCAAAAAGAGCTGCAAGAACATTATTTGGCTCATCCAAAGCATATCTATTAGTGATGCCAGAAAGAGTGACACCTATCAAGACTGGTAGAACGTTCTTCAAATGTTTTCCAAAAGCACCAAAACCTACAATAGTCATTATACCTCCAATAGTTGGGCCGTTGAGCTCACTTCTTATCGATACAACATAAATAACTGACAAGATACCAAGAATCCCCATGTTTATCAGTGTGACTTCAAAACCATCTAGAAGTACAAAATCAGTCACTAGTTTTCCACTTCGTTCTAGTAATTCGGAATAACGCTTGAAGGATCGACCATTCAACCACCAACCCAGAAAGATCATTACACCAAAAAGCGCAAACATTAAAGGTGATAACACCATGTTGTTGCCAGTGCTCCAAGACCTTTGCAGGGAAATTTCATACTTGTATACTCTAAAAAATGCCGCAAAGATCATCCCAATCATTCCGCATGTGAATCCCACATTGTAGAGATTATAACCTTTATGTGCACCAAGAAAATGAGCCGCCAAGGAAGGTAAAAAGAAACCAGTCGCTATTCCTATTATGTACGAGAGGACAATCGCTTTGAAACCAGTGAAATAAAAGTGAAAAGCTATTTGAGTTACCAATGGCGCTATCGCCGTGCCAAAGTAACCAATGTAAATGTAACGTCCAATTGGCTCACGCCGATATAAAGCATAAAGACAAATACCTATCAAAATTGGCCAAACGTTGAAAAGATTCTTACCAAACAGGGCAAAACCACCGACTGTGAAGACAGCAGCAATCATCAAACCTGTAACCTGAAGTCTCAACAACGAAGTGATCCAAGTGAACAAGATCATCAGCAAACCTGAATTGAAAAAGGCTGCTGGTAGTCCACCCACTACAATATAATCAACCAACAAAAAATCCGGAACTTCAATAATTCTCCAAAGCCCATCTAGAAAGGTTCGTGGTTGCCAAAGAGCACCAGAAAAAAGTGAAAACAAAAGGAAGGAAAGACCAACAGCGTACAAAAAAAGCTTTCTTTTGTCCGTATAATCTTTCAAGAAAAGTTCCCCCCAGTTTAGTTTTCTGAGCTTTGTATTCTTTATACCATAAAATCATATGAGAATAAAAGTTACAGCCAAATTACTTTAGTTATAGCAATTTTGAAAAAACCAACATTTTTGCAGTATGATAAGTCCAGTACGGATAATGAAAAATTCAAGGAGGAAGAAAAATAAGTCATGGAACGGAGTAAAGGCATTATTTATTTAATTTTGGCATCCACCTTGTGGAGCTTTGGTGGCGTGTTGATTAAGTCAGTTAGTTGGAATGCGATGGCGGTAACAGGTGCTAGAAGTTTTATCTCGGCTTTTGTGATATCTTTGTATCTAAAAAGATTCAAATTGCGTCTTACAAAAGATATGTTGATTGCCGCCTTTTTTTATGCGCTTATGGTAACTACTTTTGTTGGAGCAAATAAACTAACGACAGCCGCTAATGCCATCTTCCTTCAATATACTGCGCCGGTGTATGTAGCCGTTTTTGGAAATTTGATATTGGGAGAAAAGATGAATATTTCAGACTATGTGGCTTTGGTTTTTGTCTTCCTGGGAATGGCTTTGTTCTTCTCTGAAAGAATTTCCTCTGGAAATCTGGTTGGAAATCTCTTGGCTATTTTAAGTGGCCTTGCTTTTGGTTTCTTCATAATATTTCTTAGAAAACAAAAGAATGCGCAGCCTGCAGAATCGGTTGTAATGGGTAATATCATTGCTGCTGCAATTGGCCTACCTTTTGTTTTTCAGGAAAGAATCACAAGTTCAGATATAATTGGAATCATACTTCTTGGTGTCATACAACTCGGTCTTTCTTATATCTTTTACTCAATTGCGATAACAAAAGTAAAAGCTTTTGAGGCAGCGTTGATAGCTGTAATCGAACCAATATTGAACCCAATTTGGGTTCTTCTAATAACTGGTGAATACCCTTCAAAGTATGCGCTAATTGGTGGTGCCGTGATCGTGGCTTCAATCACATTGAGATATGCCGTCCTAAGCCTCGGAAAAGGAACAAAAGCAAGCTAGTTCACGGCTTAGCAACCCTTCCCATGAACAAGACAAGGTTCTGAGACTTTTCCACAATGAAAAACAAGAAAGGTTTGTCGAGTTTTAAAACAATCTGTAAAGCTGGTGCCATTTTGATTCCCATTATGACAGCTGTGGCAGCCGCCGCTTCACTGCCCTTTTCATTAACTTCAATGAACGCTTCATGAAGTATTTGTGTTATCTTTAGATCATTCCTTGGAGTCATTCTCGAAAAGTCAGCTAGGTTTTCGAAAGCAAGTTTCATCCCCAATTTCTGCAAAATCTTTACCAGAGAAAGTCTGTTTCTAAATTTGAATTTCGGCATTGAAAGATCAACTACAGCGCTACTTGTACTGTTAATCCAAGATTCGAATAACTCCGAATTCAATTTTTTCTCAAGTTCTTGAGTGCCATTTTCTTGCTTGGGTAAAACTACAAGCATATAGAGTTTTTCACCGGCATATGGTAACTTGGCTAGTTGAACACTTTCGTCTTCATAATATTCAAAACTTTCCTTGATTCTCATCATGTCAACTTGTACGTCTCCTTCGAGCGAATGGAAAATATCCTTTTCGATTTTCGAAGGATCAAACTGGTGCAACCATTTACCTTTGAAATATATTGCGTTTGTCAAAATTAGTCTAGTTAACTCATTAATATCGTCTTCTGAAATCAGCTGTGGTATCTTGCCCTCTGTAATTTTACTTATCCACTCGTTGATCTTTAACCTAGTTTGCTCTCTTTGCAAATTGTCGACAAAATCGACTTGCTCAACCGGTGCATGGAAATTTTGAGAGACAATCTTTAGAAAACCTTCCAAGAATGGGTATCCCTTTTGTGCCCATAAAGCGTTCGCGAATCGAAGCTCATAATCTTCAGTCGTTTGGTTGAGAAGGTCAACCAAATTCTTGTAGTTTCTCAGCACGCTCTGTTCGTCTAAATCTGAGATGTGGAGCACATTCAGCATTTCCTGCAATGTTTCGCCATCTGCTCCAACACTTGTCATCGTAAGTGCAACCGAAATACTCGTTGGTGAAAAGAAGAGGTTGGAATCTTTTGGAATGACTCGCAGTAGGTCAAATCCGAACTCATTAATTGCATTTGAAACAGTGTTTCCAAAAAAAGTAACTGCAAGTTGCGCTAGAAAAATTATTATGGTCAGAAATTTCATTGTCATCACCCCCGTTTATTTCATTTTACTCCACATTGTAGTAAAATTGTATTAACACCGTTCACACAGGGGTGACGACAATGAAAATCCATCTGCTTTTACTAGTTATTGTTTTATCGCTGCTACTCTTTGCTTGCTCGAACGTACAAGTTGGTTTTGGTGTCTCGATTGTGGTAAACCTTATCTCAAAAACTGATGAATACATAGAATTTCAAGTAATAGATCAAGATGGAACGCCGATATCAAACATAACTCTTCAGGTTCAAATTGACGATACTGTCATGTACGTGAAAACAGATGAGAATGGGTATGTTCGCATCTACGGTGATTTTAAGCACAAAACTTCACAGTTACTCATTGTTAAATACGCGATTTTCGAATTTACAATTGAAATTGAACTAAACTGACAAACAAAAAGGGGCTGCTTGATGCAGCCCCTTTAAATCCCCGGGCACTACCTACTCTCACATGGGGTCGCCCCCATACTACCATCGGCCCAGAGCGGCTTAACGGCCGGGTTCGGAATGGGACCGGGTGTTTCCCGCTCTGGTATCGGCACCCGAGGAAACCTGAAGGATCACTGAAAGCTGCATAGGAAGCAACAATGGTCAAGGCCTCGGCCGATTAGTACCGGTTGGCTCAACACCTTGCAGTGCTTACACCACCGGCCTATCAAGGTTCTCATCTCGAACCGGCCTTACTCCCTTAACGGGATGGGAGGTCTAATCTTGGGACGCGCTTCCCGCTTAGATGCCTTCAGCGG
>JBEPZZ010000032.1:16121-19642 GCA_041640575.1 Pseudothermotoga sp.
CGCTCTTCCGATCTTTTCTCAGCTCGCCCACCTGTGTCGGTTTACGGAACGGTCACCTACGATCTCAAGCGGTACGCGAGGTTTTTCTTGGCAGTGTGGGGTCGGCACCGTTGGACCCTTACGGGTCCTTCCCATCACGGCTCAGCTCAGGTGGCGGATTTGCCTACCACCCTCAACGCCTAACCGCTTGGAAGGGAATGCCACTTACCCTCGGTGCTTACCCTCCTGCGTCACCCCTCGTACCTCGATCGCAGATGGCGCTGGAATATTAACCAGCTTCCCTTCAGCTACCCCTTTCGGGTTTACTTTAGGGTACCGGCTAACCCTGGGAGGACGAACCTTCCCCAGGTACCCTTGGGCTTTCGGGGGGAGAGATTCTCACTCTCCTCTCGTATACTCATGCCCGCATTCTCACTTCCGCCTCGTCCAGCAGCCCTCACGGGTCTGCCTTCACCCTACAGCGGAAAGCTCCCCTACCGCCTGCACCTTGCGGTACAGACCCGTGGCTTCGGGGGATGACTTAAGCCCCGTTACATCTTCGGCGCGGTACACCTCGACTGGTGAGCTGTTACGCACTCTTTAAAGGATGGCTGCTTCTAAGCCAACCTCCCAGTTGTCATGGGTGTACCACATCCTTTACCACTTAGCCATCTCTCCGGGCCCTTAGCCGACGGTCTGGGCTGTTCCCCTTTTGTCCATGGAGCTTATCCCCCACAGACTTCCTCCCGAGCTTTATGTGTAGGGATTCGGAGTTTGACAGGGTTCGGAGGTTACCCCCCTAGCCCTATCAGTGCTCTACCCCCTACACAGACCGCTCGAGGCCGCACCTCAATGCGTTTCGGGGAGAACCAGCTATCACCGGGTTCGGTTAGCTTTTCACTCCTACCCCCAGGTCATCCGAGGATTTTTCACTATCCATCGGTTCGGACCTCCAGTGGGTTTTAACCCACCTTCATCCTGCCCAGGGGTAGCTCACCCGGCTTCGGGTCTGCCGCCAGTGACTCGCGCCCTATTCGGACTCGCTTTCGCTACGGCTACGCCTCAATCGGCTTAACCTTGCCACTGACGACAACTCGCGGGCTCATTACTCAATAGGCACGTCGTCACCCTTACGGGCTCCGACTTAGTGTAGGCATGTGGTTTCAGGTTCTGTTTCACTCCCCTTCCGGGGTTCTTTTCACCTTTCCCTCACGGTACTTGTGCGCTATCGGACGGCGGAGAGTATTTAGCCTTGGAGGGTGGTCCCCCCAGATTCCCGCAGGATTCCACGGGTCCCGCGGTACTCGGGAACACAACCCAGGAGGTCTTTTCCCTTTCGCTTACGGGGCTTTCACCCTCTATGGCGCGTTTTCCCAAACGCTTCAGCTAGAGAAAAGATTTGTAACCTCCCGGCGAGTTCGTGGCCTCGCCCGGTTGTGCCCCACGACCCCAGTGTAACAACGCCCACGAGCTTTACGTTACACCGGTTTAGGCTCTTCCCTTTTCGATCGCCTCTACTCAGGGAATCTCGTTTGATTTCTTTTCCTCGGGGTACTGAGATGTTTCACTTCCCCCGGTTCGCGCCTTACGGCGGTTGATCTTACGACCAACCAGGTTTCCCCATTCGGGAATCTCCGGATCAATGCCTGTTTGCGGCTCCCCGGAGCTTATCGCAGCTTACCACGCCCTTCATCGCCTTCCGCCGCCAAGGCATCCACCACATGCCCTTAGTACCTTGACCATGTGCTTCCTATGCAGTTTTCAATGACCCTTCCTTGGTGGAGACGAGGGGATTCGAACCCCTGACTTCCTGCTTGCAAAGCAGGCGCTCTCCCAGCTGAGCTACGTCCCCGCCATGGTGGGCTCGGGAGGAGTCGAACCTCCGACCTCACGCTTATCAGGCGTGCGCTCTCACCTACTGAGCTACGAGCCCGAGCCCAGTTTCTGAGTCATTCAAAAATGGATAGCAGTCCCGCACTTTCTCCCTAGAAAGGAGGTGATCCAGCCGCACCTTCCAGTACGGCTACCTTGTTACGACTTAGCCCCCCTCACCAGGTTCACCTTCAACGCTGTCCTTCCCTTTCGGGTTAGGATCGGCGTCTTCAGGTGCCCCCAGCTCGGGTGGCTTGACGGGCGGTGTGTACAAGCCCCGGGAACGTATTCACCGCGGCGTGGCTGATCCGCGATTACTAGCGATTCCGGCTTCACGCAGGCGGGTTGCAGCCTGCGATCTGAACTGGGGATGGTTTTATGGGATTAGCTTCCCCTCGCGGGGTCGCAACCCATTGTACCACCCATTGTAGCGCGTGTGTCGCCCAGGGCATAAAGGGCACGATTACCTGACGTCGTCCCCTCCTTCCTCCGGCTCGTCGCCGGCAGTCCCCTTAGAGTGCCCGGCCGAACCGCTGGCAACTAAGGGCAGGGGTTGCGCTCGTTGCGGGACTTAACCCAACACCTCACGGCACGAGCTGACGACGGCCGTGCACCACCTGTGCGAGCTCTCCTTCCAAAAGGAAGGAGTCCCTTCCCTTTCGGGTCGGTACCACCCGCATGTCAAGCCCTGGTAAGGTTCTTGGCTCAGCATCCAATTGAACCACGCGCTCCACCGCTTGTGCGAGGTCCCGCCAATTCCTTTGAGTTTCACCCTTGCGGGCGTACTCCCCAGGCGGCCCACTTAACGCGTTAACTCCAGCACGGAGGAATAATTCCCCCACACCTAGTGGGCATCGTTTACGGCTAGGACTACCCGGGTATCTAATCCGGTTTGCTCCCCTAGCTTTCGTGCCTCAGCGTCGGGAGCGGCCCAGGAGACCGGCTTCCCCACCGGCGTTCCTGCCGATATCTACGGATTTCACCCCTACACCGGCAGTTCCATCTCCCTCTACCGTCCCCAAGCTTAGTAGTTTCGGGCGCAATTCCACGGTTAAGCCGTGGGATTTCACACCCGACATACCAAGCCGCCTACGCACCCTTTACGCCCAGTGAATCCGGGTAACGCTTGCCCCCTACGTATTACCGCGGCTGCTGGCACGTAGTTAGCCGGGGCTTTCTCGCGAGGTACCGTCATCGGTGCGACATTCCACTCCGCACCTTATTCGTCCCTCACAACAGGGGTTTACACCCCGAAGGGCTTCATCCCCCACGCGGCGTCGCTGGATCAGGCTTTCGCCCATTGTCCAAAATTCCCCACTGCTGCCTCCCGTAGGAGTGGGGCCCGTGTCTCAGTGCCCCTGTGGCCGACCACCCTCTCAGGCCGGCTACCCGTCGTAGGCTTGGTGAGCCATTACCTCACCAACTACCTGATGGGACGCGGGCCCATCCTTCAGCGAAGCAGTTGCCCCTTTCATCCAACAACCTTCGTTGTTGGATCGTATGGGGTATTAGCCAGAGTTTCCCCTGGTTATCCCCCACTGAAGGGTAGGTTACCCACGTGTTAATCACCCGTGCGCCGCTGGTATCCTTGCGGATACCCGCTCGACTTGCATGTGTTAGGCACGCCGCCAGCGTTCACCCTGAGCCAGGATCAAACCCTCCACAAAAAA
>JBEPZZ010000033.1:0-11508 GCA_041640575.1 Pseudothermotoga sp.
CATTCTCGTTTGGTAATCTGTATGGATTTTTGTCATTTGGCTTGTACAAAATCAGCTCAACGTTCTTGCTAACTGGGGACCAAACTCGAAATTCTGTATAAATTGGTGTATACAAGCATCCAAGTGGACCATCGTAGTACAAATTGTCCAGAACTTCTAATGCATAAACTCTTGCTTCTTTGAATCCTTCTATACTGAGAAAGATGTCACCAGAGAGATCCTCTTCCTTCAAAGGCTTGGCGAGTTTGATTTGGAAATACCTAGTCACGTTTATGTCAGTTGGGTCTGCTTTTTGAACCGCAGTTATTGGAGTTGCCTTTCCGTTGGCAAAAACTGCAAATATATTTGTTTTTGTTGTGTCAACCGGGTGAGTTGAATAAGCTTCTATGAGGTCGAAATCCTTGAGTTTCGCAAAAAAGATTCTCGGAGAAGTATCAGGTTTTTCTCTGTAAATCTCTTCCACCCCCTGAAGTATCCAGACTTCCGCAAATCCATCTTTTATTTCTATAAAGCGGTCTTTTGCTACATCTTTCATTTGCCATTCTCCAAGTCTAACGATGATTCCAACTTTTGTTAGATCCAGATCCAGGACCACTGTTGCCTTTACCCCAAAATCGTCGACATCAGTAAACTGGTAACTTTTTCCTTCTTGCCCAATGGGCTCAACTGGCCATATCCACAAATTCCATCCCTCATAGTTACCATCAAATCTGTGGTAATGAACTATCACTGTTGTGGATGCGAAGAGAAAACCAACTGCGTAAATTGCAAGAATTACCAACAGCAAGAATCTTTTCACCCTCTCCACCTCCAAGAAAATTATATCAGGCAATTTCTGTAGATAATTTTTGCTAAAATGAAGCTGGAATTTTAAAAAGCTCCCTCATGGTTTTGGCTACATTCTGTTATTAAGCCAACAATGATATGTTCTTCAGCAAATCTTTTTTTATTCTACCGTCATAGTTTTGTTACCAAATTTCTTGAAACAGCTTACTCGTTTTGGTTTGTAATATAGGTATAAAACCAAAATGATTTGGATCCTATTCACATCTTGTGAGGGAGGTGTATTCTGTGGAGGGTACCTTATGGTCGATAGTACCACCGCTTGTAGCAATTGTTCTTTGCTTTGTGACCAAGAATGTCTTACTATCACTTTTCATTGGTATATTCACGGGAGGACTTTTGCTTAATTCCTTTAATCCAATCACCGCCGTTGGATATTCACTGCAAAAGATTATCGGATCGATAGCGGACGAATGGAACGCAAAGCTTTTGCTTTTTAATTTCCTTATGGGTGCTGGAATAGCCTTTATATGGAAACTTGGTGGCAGTAGGGCTCTAGCCGATTGGGCAAAGACCAAAATAAGAAGCCGTCGCTCGGCTGAGGTTTGGGCATGGTTACTAGGTGTGATAGTTTTTTTCAATGATTACATCAATGCAGCGATAGTTGGAAATGTTACTAGGGATATCTTTGAAGAGCATAGGATTTCGAAAGAAAAACTTGCTTACATTTTGGATTCCACGGCTGCACCTGTTGCAACCTTTTTCATTTCGGACTGGATTGCTTATCAGCTTGCTATGATTCAGAACGGATTGGACCAAGCAGGGATATCGAATGTTTCTCCACTAGTTGCCTTTTTGCAGAGTATTCCGTTTAATTTTTACTGTATTTTCACAGTCATTTTGGTTGGCATAATAGCGATAGGCCGTTGGGACTACGGCGCCATGCTAAAAGCTGAATATCGGGCAGCGAAACTTGGTAAAACTTCGCGTGATGGTGCCTCCCCTATGTTAAATGTTGATTTTGAACTTGGCAAGCCTAATGAGAGCAAGCCAATGATAAAAACTTTTGTCCTTCCAATACTTGCCTTGATTGTTGTCACGCTAGTAGGCTTTTACTATACTGGGGCCAAAGTTGGTGGGGAGAATTTGATAGAGATCCTTGGAAATGCTGATGCAGCTACAGCTCTTCTCTGGGGAGCTTTTGCTATGACTATTACTGGAATAATTATAGCTTTAGGTTACAAATTGATGAGTGTTGCCGAAACCATGAAAACAGTCCTAGAAGGTTTCAAACTGATGCTTCTTGCGTGTTCTATTCTAGTTTTGGCTTGGTCGATAGGAACAGTAACAAAGGACATGAAACTAGCAGATGTTGTGGTTTCGATGGTGAGCGAACAGACATCGTTTGCACTTGTACCTGTGGTTGTCTTTCTTGTGGGCATGTTTATTTCTTTTGCAACCGGTACAAGTTGGGGGACAATGGCTATTCTGACACCTATAGCGATCCCTATAGCTTACAAAATCACTGGAAACGCAATGCTTTCTGCTTCCGTAATGGCTGGTGTGGTCTTTGCAGGTGCAATCTTTGGTGATCACTGTTCGCCTATTTCCGACACAACAGTTCTTGCGTCCATCTTCGCCGGAAGTGACCACATGGACCATGTAAACACACAATTTCCGTACGCATTGACAGCAGCTTTTGTCGCACTGTTAATGTATTTGATCTATGGAATATTTGGTGTTTCTCCATTTGTCTTATTGCCAGTTGGAATCTTGTTACTTGCACTTATTGCTATGTATATGCATAAACGCCATCTGAGCAAGCTTGAAAAAGAGATGGAGCGGGCTTGATGACCCGCTCCTTATTTATTTGAATTTGTGTATGTTTTTCAAGAAAACGGAGTAAAGCAGTGGATCAAAATGTCCATTATCTTCGTTCATTATCCTCAATGCCTCATCCACATTGTAAGCAGGCCGATAGTATCTATCAGACGTTAATGCATCAAATGAATCGGCAATTGCAACTATTCTTGCGACAACTGGTATATCATTTGCAGTAAGATTCGACGGGTATCCTTTACCATCCCATCTTTCGTGATGATATTTGACAGATTCGTATAAAGTTGAGAAAGACTTTCCTGCGAAGTCTGATTTTACAATGTCTCGCAGAATTTCTGCACCAAGGACAGTATGTTTCTTGATTATTTCAAATTCCTCGTTGGTCAACTTACTGGGTTTCCTAAGTATCTCATCTGCTATGAGGATCTTTCCTATATCGTGGAGAAATGCTGCTAAGCCGATCCTCTCAAGAATTTCGTCTGATAAAAGCCCTTCCTCAACACATAATTCTGCCAAAGTGAGTGAATATCTTCGGACATTTGTCATGTGTGCAAAAAGCTGAGGATCACGGTATTTAATGATTTTGGCAAGCAGATCGATATAGTAATTTTGTGGAATTCGGCAGATCTCCTGCGATTCTTTTAAAATTCTTTCAACGGCTTCCAAGTTGTTGACAACATAGTCAACATTCATCTCTAAGAAAAATTTTTCGTACTTTTCATGAGAAACAACAATAACAAGTGGATAAATCGACGAAAAATGGTTTCGAACCATAGATACAAGCTGTTTTAATTCATACATGACTGTTTCACTTCTGGCGTCAAACACAACTGCGCTGTATTCGAAGGCTTGGCGTCGGAGGATATTGAACGCTGTTTCCATGTTGCTCACAGCCTCTACATTATGAGAACTTTTATTCTCAAAAGCGTCTTCGGTGATTGATTCCTGATTGCTTGTGATAAGGAGTACCCGATAAGGCATCTTGTGTGAATAATCAAACTCGCTCATCAAGTTTTTTGACCTCCATCTATAACTATTATGTGATAATAAACATTAGCTGATAATAAATTTATCTTTACAGAATGTTTAATTGCAGCAAAGCCGCACTAATATATAAATTAAATAAAAGTAGATATGTATAACAAATGTATTCACAAAGTTAGTACAGCAAACAAAAGTGAGTTTTCCAGACATTTAATGTGGAACAGGTGCGTGAGGAGTTAGATAGTTATATTTGTCCGTTGTGCTGGCTTTGAAACAAAAATGTGAGATATTTCATGGATTGATGTCGAATGTTATAGTTTAAAAATCTTTCGTGATAGTAGGACTACTTTTGCGTTTAACCAAACTCCAATCTAGTTTAACTATTATCCAAGAAAGAGTAAAATTGAGAGCAAATCCAATAAGTGCATACAACTTTTCGTTCAGCAACAGTGCAATTAAACTCAATGTGAAACCGGCAAGAAAGGGTATAAGCAAGAACGGTTTAGCTGTCTTCCTTTTTGTAATAAGTAAGACTGCTATAGGGGGAACTACGGTGGGTACATAAAATGAATAAACATTCAACAGAAGTGGTATGATATTCAACTTTCCAAGTGCAATGAACATTGAGATGCTACCAAATAACACAATCCAAAATTGGATAGCTCTTTTGTCTTTTATCTTTAAAATATCGTTTTGAATTATTGTTGAAGCTGTTAACAAGGTTGTGTCGGCGGAAGATACAACAGCCGAGAGAAGTCCGAAAGTTCCAATTAGTAAACCCACTTTTCCTAATTTTTTCTCAATCATCCTTAGGATGGCTGCACCAGTTCCTGGGGCAAGCTCTGGCGCTTTAATTCCAAGCCATGTTATTGCTATTGCTACTGGGATCATGCTTGCTGCAGAAATAAAAATAGCTTTTCTTGCTTTTTTCGGATCTTTTGCACACAAAACTCTTGAAAACATATCTGGACCAATAAAATAAGCTGTACCTGTCAAAAATAAGTATTCCAGGAGATTTTTAGAAGTGAATCTATCGTTCAGAAGCTCAAAATCAGTTTGAAGAAAGCTTTTGTCTCCTATCCAAGTCAGAAAGGGTATGAAGATGCTTCCAAGAAGGATTAAAAGCTGCCACTTATCTGTTGAAAACACAGACAACTGCCCTCCAAGTAAAGTGTATGAAATAGTGGCAGCAGCACTTGCAATCAGGAAAAACTGCGTTCTGCTAGCCGGTAAAAGCGTTTGCACGATGATCCCCATGGCTTTGAATTGCGCGGCAACTATTCCAATCCATGAGATGACGATGACAAATGCAGAAATCACCGCAAGCGAAGGGTGAGTTAGGTTTCCGAGAAGTTCAACGATTGTTGTTACTTTGCTCTCTCGAACCTTTTCAGTTAGAAGCAGTCCTTGAAGCGTTAAACCAATTGAACCGACGGCTAACCACCAAAAAGCTGGCCAACCAATCTTCGCAGCTGAGGTTGGTAAACCTATTACAACCGAGGATCCAATACAAGTAGCAAGGATGGACATCCAGACAGCAAGGGTAGATTGCTCCCTACCTGCCAAAGTGAAATCTTCATACGTTCTTGCTTGTGAACGTTTAATAATTCCAAAAGAAACAAAAAATGCCCAGTATCCAATAAGAAGTACTGCTGTTAGCGCCATTTCGAGTTCACCAAAGCACAGCTTACACAACTAAGATTGAGGCACATTTATAAGCAGGTTAAAAACTCTAAAATACAATGGTGTATTCAGGAGGCAAACTGAATTTGATAAAGCTTGTAATAGACTCCCTTTCTAGCAAGCAATTGATTATGGTCACCTATTTCTACCACTCTTCCATCGTGAACAACCACGATTCTGTCGGCATTTCTAACCGTTGACAATCTGTGCGCAATCATTATAACTGTTTTCTCTTTTGATAATTCCCTGATTGCCATTTCTATCAAAGATTCCGTTTCTACATCAATGTTACTCGTTGCCTCATCCAAAATCAGAATTTTTGCGTCAAACAGCACAGCTCGGGCAAGAGCAATTAACTGTCTTTCGCCAGCAGAAAGTGTTGAACCTCGTTCCACAATCCTTGCATGTAAACCGCCCGGAAGTCTGTTTATGATTTCGTAGGCGTGAACCTTCTTTAAAGCCTCAATAACTTGAGATTCAGAATATTTTTCGTCGAACAGTCTAACGTTATCCAAGATATTTCCAGAAAACAAAATTACATCCTGAGGTACCGCCGAAATTTGCTTTCTTATCTTGCGCATATCATATTCGAAAAGGTTTTTACCGTCAATAAGTATTCTACCTTTTTGAGGAACATAAAGACCGTTTATCAAATTCATTAGTGAAGTCTTCCCTGCACCTGTTTCTCCGACAATGGCTGTAAGCTCTCCCGGTCTAAAGGAAATCTGAATATCCTTCAGAATCCACCTTTCATTGTCATAGCTGAACCAAACGTTTTCAAAATCGATATTTCCGAGCTTTATCAGGTCATAATCCTTTGGATTACCAAGATTCTCAGCAGGTTCATCCATCAATGTAAATATCTTTTCGCAAGAAGCCATTGTGTTTTGGATTATGTCATACTTTTCTGACATGTCACTGAGAGGTCTCATGAAGGTGTCAACGTATGCTATGAAAGCATACAGTTCACCAAACTGTATGGTGGCACCTATAATGTACCTAGCTCCAAACCAGATTATTACGCTCATCGCAAAATAGTGAATAAGATCAATTAAAGGTCGAAACACTCCAAAAACATACAGCTGTTTCATCATGGATCTATACAAATCTTTGCTCACACCGTCGAATTCCTTGGATTTGTATTTTTCTGCTTGGAATAGCTTTATTACATTCATCCCTGCTATATGCTCAGCAAGGTATGCATTAACTCTTGCAACATTCGTCCTCACTTCTTTGTATGCCTTCAAGTCAAAGTACCTGAAGAGCACCATTGAAACAACTATCACAGGAAAGATAAAACTGACATTGACAAAGAGCCTTGAACTGATTCTATACATGAAGAAAACAGCACCAATTAGTAGAAAAATGTCTTTCACTAATGCAGTTATGACTGTTGAGAAAAACTCCTGAATGTTCTGAGTATCATTTACGATTCTCGTTGTTATCCTACCTGAGGGATTTTTGTCGAAGAAGGACATGGGAAGATTCAAGACAGATTTGTAAAGTTCACTTCGAAGGTCGTAAACAATTTTATTTCCAAGATGAGCGGTTAAATAAGTAGTAACATATCCAAGAAGAAATTGTAAGCCGAAAACACTCAACAAAGCAACGGTTAACGTTGTCAATCCCTCAAATCTTTCCAGTTGAGTGAGGTTGGTATTGTTTATAAAAGAATCTACAGCTTTACGAATGAGTTGAGGTGGAAGTAAATCAACAATAGCCGAAACAAGCACTATTACTATAGCCAGTACAAAGAGCCAAACATAAGGCTTAGCATATCCCAGCAACCGTTTAATGCCTAATCACCTCTGTTGTTAGTTTCACGAATTATTCTACTATAAAACCTCAAGCTTGAAAAACCTATCTTTTTTAAACTGATCTTGAAAAATTGTAAAAGGTCCAAGATTCCCTAACAACTTTTCAAGCGCTGGTCGCTGTTCAGGCGAGAACTCCATGATGATGGTTTTACCTTTCAAAAACTTTTCGTCTGAAAAGAACTTTGTGTAAAAGTCCATGCCATCTTCGCCAGCGAACAAAGCTTCGTGAGGTTCTTGAAGAACTTCCCTTGGAAGGTGGGCTTTGGTAGATACATAAGGAGGATTGGAAACTATTAAGTCTATCTCACTAAGTAGATCTATCAAAGGCTCAAGGAATGATCCAAGAAGAAAGCTGATCTCACACGAGTGTTTTGAAGCGTTCCTCGCTGCAATTTGTAAGGCAAGTGGGTTTATATCCGTGGCAAAGCATCTGCAATCCGAATTTTTCTTGATCGCTATTGCTATTGCCCCCGAACCGGTTCCTATGTCAACAACGGTTCCAATTTTTCTTTGCCTAATCGTATCGAGAGCTAAATCAACAAGAACCTCTGTTTCAACTCTTGGTATGAACACTCCAGGTATGATATCCAGCTCCAGCCCATAGAAATAACATTTTCCAGTTAGATACTGTAAAGGTGTTCCCAGTGAACGTAAAGTTGCCAAATTAATGGCTTTTTCAACTATTCTATCATTGACTGGTTCTTGAAAAGAAACTAAGATTTTCTCCTTGCTTTTGTCACAAGCATGCGATAAGATCAAAAGAGCTTCCGAATTTGCCGATTCGGAAGCTTCCTTCAACATATCGCGAATTCTGATGTATAAGTCTCTATAAGTCATACACCAAAGCGTTTACGCAGTTCCTCACTCATCCTTTCTGGTGACCATGGAGGATCAAAAGTCAGGTTTACCTTTACATCCTTTACTCCTTCAATTTGGCGAACTCTATCTTCTGCTTGTTCTAGAATCATCCCAGCAAGTGGGCAAGCCGGTGTAGTCATCGTCATCGTTACGGAGACATTTCCTTCTTCGTCAACTTCGACTCCATAAACTAATCCAAGGCTTACGATGTCCAATCCAAGCTCAAAATCTATGACTTCTTTAAGCGCTTCGTAAACTTGCTCTTTTGTTATCATTTTTGCACCTCTCTTCAAAAACTTTCCAAAAGATCTGTCAAAATCTTTACATGGCTCATTTCTTCCTTAACTATCAAATCAATTTTGTCTTTTCCAAGTTCGTTCGGGACATATTCTTTTATACCGAGGTAGAAGATTATCGAATCCTTCTCAAGATCTATAGCAATCCTCAATACATCGGAAACTGTCTTAACTTTTTCAAACTTTTCAAGTGCATTTGCTCTCAGATCGAAAACCTTGCTATTGGCTATTGAATGCAAGTATAACTTTGCCTCGTTTTGTGGATCAAGAAACTGAGAGATTTGGCTTTCCTTGTTGGCAAGAACAGCTCTCATTTCATGAAATCTCTTTTCATGGTTCCTTTCCATTTCTGCGAGGTTCAATAATATTGATTTTTTTGAGTATTCTGGGAATTTCTCGGCTGCTTTCGAATAAAACTGGACCCCATTTCTCTCGATTTGTTCTGCTATTTCGAAGATTTCATCGATATTAAACATTCTTTTCACTCCCTTTTTGCAAGTTCGCGATCTACCATAATTATACCAACTGGAGAATCTTTAACCTGTTTAAATAATTCAACGATTTTCATTGCGTTGGCTTCTTCCTCGATTTGTTCGTTAACAAACCATTGCAAAAACACTTGGGCTGCATGGTCATTTTCCATCCGGGCAAGTTCAACAAGGTTGTGAATGCTAGCCGTTACCTTTTGCTCGTGTTCATAGACATGCTGAAAGACATCAAGTGGTGATGACCAGTTTTTGGAAAGAAGTTGTAAAGGATAGAACTCAACTTTTCCACCACGCTCAATTATGTGATTGTAGAATTTCATTGCATGCGTAAACTCTTCCTTTGCCTGAACTTTCATCCAGTGAGCAGAGCCCTCAAGATTCATGCCGTCAAAATAACCGGCCATTGTCAAATACAAATACGCTGATTCCAATTCTTTCTTGATTTGCTCATTGAAAGCCTTTTCAATCTTTGAATTAATCATGTTCTTCCCCCTTTCTAGTGCATAATTTGTACATTTTAAAGATCTGGGGGATTAGCCCCCAGATCTTTTACAAATTTCATTTTATCAAACTTTCTTATGACATAACCACCAATCTAAACATTTGTATTCTTTCATTCGCTTTTTCGCATCTTCAATAGTGTTTGCTGGTGGGATGATGACTTCATCGCCAAAAAGTTCGTTGTTAGGCCAGTTAGCAGGTATTGCAACTTTATTGCTGTCAGCAACCTGAAACCCTCTCACTATGCGAAGAATTTCATCAATATTTCTGCCAAGTTCTTGTGGGTAATACAGTATGGCTCTTATTATGCCATTCGGATCGATTACAAAGACGGCTCTAACAGTGTTAGTTCCTTTTCCCGGATGAATCAAACCAAGCATTTCCGAAACCTTACCGGTGTCTGCAATGATTGGAAACTCGATTTCTACGTTCAGTTTTTCCTTGATCCATTCAACCCACTTGATGTGTGAGAACACTTGATCTACACTCAAGCCTATTAACTCACAGTTCAGCTTTCTAAATTCATCATAACGTTTTTGAAAAGCAACAAATTCCGTTGTACAGACAGGTGTGAAATCGGCTGGATGGCTGAATAACACAAACCATCTCCCTTTGTACTGATCTGGCAATTTCATCTTCCCATGCGTTGTAACAACTTCCATTTCCGGTAGCTTATCGCCCAACAGTGGTATACCCACTCTAATCACCTCCATGTTTAAATATACCATACTAGCATTTCACTATTTAATATGAGATTATTTTGTAAGCTGCATGACAATAACACGTAATATAAGATAAGGAGACCGTTTGAATTGTCAATGAATTAAAGCGTATTCGTACTTCAAAAAAGAAAAACCCGGGCAAACTTTGCCCGGGTTTCTAGATAATATTTCGTTTACTTTTTCACTCTTCCTTGCTTAAGTAGTAATAATCTTCACCCGACCTCATTGGATTATGGAACCAACCTTTTACCCACGATCTTCTTACGCTGAATCCCATACCTTCATACAGGGTGATTCCCAGAACATGGTTTATTGCGAATTTTTGGACTTCTTCGTAGAGTTTTTGCCTTACTGCTGCGTTGACTTCGTTAGCTGCTTGCTCAATAATCTCATTACAGCTTTTGCCACCAAGCTCTCGAGTTGGTGTGGAGACGAATTTCTTAAAGTTTTCACCTTGTGCAAAGCCATATGTTCCAGCGGAGTGATAGTATGTCTGGATGAAATTGTGTGGGTCAGGATAATCAGCATGCCAACCAATTATGAAGGCTGGTAAGTAACCATTTTTGTATGAAGTAAGATATGTTGGCCACTGCTCTCCACGGACTTCAACCTTAAACTTTGGATTGATCATTTCAACGTACGTCTTAATCATTTCGGCAACAGTCCTTCTGACTTCGTTTCCTGTGTTATAAAGCAACACAAGTTTGAAACCTTTCTTCCAGACCTCGCCATTCCATGCTTTCTTAAACTCTTCCGTTGCTTTTACAATACTAAATTCAAACATTGGGAGATTTGGACTGTACCCTATAAGACCTGAAGGCAAAGCTGTTGGCACTCTCTTACCAAGTCCTCTTAGTACGTCATTTATAACGGCGTTGTAGTTGATTATGTAGGCAAATGCTCTTCGCGCGTGCTCGTCGCTGAAGAAATCAGGTGGAATTCCATTGCCATCCAGTTTTCCGGAACCTATGTACTTACTGTCTGGTCTTACATTCCAGTTGAAGTGCAAGGCGTGTACTGTAAGTGTTTGGAATGGTTTTTCAACTACAATACCCGGTGCATTCTCTATCTGTGGAAGATAAAGTGTTGGAACAGCTGCTATATCTGCATCTCCTCTTTCAAGCATAGCTTTCATTGTAGACCATTCTCCAACATTCCAAATGATTACTCTCTTGATCTTAGCTGGCCCTCTCCAGTATTCGTCAAATCTTTCAAGTACAACTCTCTGTTGCGACCTATCCCATTCTATGACTTTGAAAGGACCGGTTCCGTTTGCTTTTGCGTACAGTGGTGACTGCTCTTTTGGTATATCGTGGTATTTCCACCAAGTATCAGCACGACCATCCCAGCATCCTTGTTCGATGCTCCACTTTTTGTTCAAAATCGAACTCCAGTAACCATAGTGACAAAGGATGGAGAGGAATGGTCCAAATGGTCTGGTCAGCGTGAATACCACGCTGTCACCTTCAACTTTGATAGCTGGATCGATATAGTCCTTGTAGAATTTGATAAGAGCTTCTCTGTACTCTGGCAGATC
>JBEPZZ010000033.1:11518-18212 GCA_041640575.1 Pseudothermotoga sp.
CGAGTGTTTTGATCAATCATTTCGGAATATGGTTTTCCCAAAACTTGTTCTACGAGTTCTTCCAAGGAATAGACTCCATACAGTGCTTCCCAAAGCATCCACATTGGGCCGCCAGCTGGGTCGAAGATTAATCCTCTTTTAAAGGAATATTCAACATCTTCTGGAGTAAGCACTGCGCCATTGTGGAACTTAACGCCTTTCCTAATTGGAAATACGAAGACTTTTCCTCCATCTCTTATTAGCCCGTTTTCAATTGTTGGAACATCTGTGGCAAGCCTTGGTAGCATTTTAGTTAAACTTGATCCTTCATACTGAATAAGACATTCGTATACCTCATTCAAAACCTCACCACTTGCTGTGTCATAAGCGTAATGTGGATCAAATGTGTCTGGTTCGCCAGCCATGTTTAATTTGATTATGGTGTCTGGGTTTTTAACTTCTGCAAATACAAACGATACCGCTAGAATAACCAGAATCGCTAGAAACTTTTTCACGTTTGTACCCCCCTTCTAAGGATATTCACACGAATTTAGTATACAACATTAATAGTATTATTTTCAACTTTCAGCTATCACCCTTAGATTGTAGTAGTATCTATAGAGAGGTTAGAAAATTTGCTATGGAGGGATAGCATGATAGCTTTTCTGACTGACTGGTCTTACAAAAGTTACTATGTCGGAGTCGCGAAAGCTGTGATGAAGAGAATAAATCCATCGGTTGAGATAATCGATATCACGCATGAAATAACACCTTACGATGTTCGAATGGCTGCGCATATTTTGCTGAGATCATCTTTCGACTTTCCTGAGGGAACTATTTTTGTTGCTGTTGTCGACTATGGTGTTGGCACTTCAAGGAAAGCCATATGTGTACGAACGAAGAACGATCATTTTTACGTAGGTCCGGACAACGGTATATTCACTTTTGTCGCTGAGCATTACAACGTCAAACAGGTTCGCGAGCTGGATAACAAAAAGCTGCACTATGGTTCTTCGAGTACTTTCCATGGTAGGGACATTTTTGCTGCTGTTGCCGCCCATTTATCGAAAGGTTGCCCATTTGAACAAGTTGGAACTGTGCTTCCCAACTTTTTGGTGCTACCGCACAAGACTGCAGAAATTTTAAATGGCGCGATAGTTGGTGAAGTAGTCTTCATGGATAGTTTTGGCAATGTTGAAACAAATATACCAAGCCATCTTATCCAGCAACTTGGTTGGGAGGTTGACGACACTCTAATTCTGAACGAAAAAGTTAACCTTGTGTACGCGAGAACTTATGGTGATGTAGCTAAAGGTTCATTGTTGGCACATATAGACAGTTCCGGATTTCTAGAAATAGCTGCCAATCAAAGATCAGCGAGTGACCTGTTGGGTTTGAAACAAGGTCAGCAAATTCTTTTAAGGAGGCTGTAATGTGAATCTGATTGTCGGTCACAGAAATCCAGATTTTGATTGCTTTGCCTCATGTGTTGCTGCTAAAAAGCTGTTTCCAGATCATTTAATAGTGATCAGCGGCGTTCCACAGCAGAATGTTGCTCAGTACATGCGTATTTACGAAGAAAGATATCCATATATCACTGAAAGTGATTTACTTGAAGCACGTGTGGAATCACTTGTAATAGTCGACACAGCTGCAAAAGAAAGACTTGGGGGCAAAATTCAGAAACTTCTTGACAATGCATTAAGAATTGTTGTATACGATCACCATCCTGACGTAAAAGAGGTCACAATAAACGGAGAAAGGAACATTGAATCAATTGGGGCGACCATTACATTACTTATTGAAGAGATTAGAAAGAGAAATATCGAAATAGATTCTATGGATGCGACTTTGTTTGCTATTGCAATTTACGAGGACACCGGAAATTTACTTTACACTGCCACCACACTTAGAGATTTAGAGGCTCTGAAGTATTTGTTTCAAAAAGGTGTGAATCTGGCAGAAGTTTCCGAGTTTATAAGGTACGATTTGAACTACGATCAAAAATTGATACTCGATCAACTGATTTCTAGCATTGAACGTTACAATGTTGGAGATAGTGTCATTCATATTGCTACAGCAGAAACTGAGAAATTCGTTGGTGGGCTGAACAGTGTAGCAACAAAAGTTTGGGATTTGGAGGGCATGGAAACTTTGATCTGCATTGTAAGAACGGGTAAGAAAACTCACGTAATTGGAAGAACTTCATCTGAAGATGTGGACATAGGCACCGCGCTTACGGAACTTGGTGGTGGTGGACATAGAAAAGCAGCCAGTTGCTCTGTAAATCTTTCAGATATTCACGAGGTGAAGCGGCTTGTACTTGAAGCGATACAAAAGCATACAGGTAAGGGCCCAACAGCGCGTGATGTTATGTCTTCTCCAGTGAGAGTTGCTTACAGCGACATGACAATAGAAGAAGTGAACAAGATAATGGAGAGAACCGGTCACAACGGGATGCCAGTGATCGAAGGTAACAAATTGGTCGGAATTGTCACAAAGAAAGCTGTTGACAAAGCTGTCAATCATGGATTACTCAAAAGTCCAGTTAAATCTATCATGTCAACAAAGTTGATAGTTGTCGATGCTCAAACGCCGCTTAGCAAGGTTCGAAAAATCATGGCTGATTATGACATAGGAAGAATTCCTGTACTTGAGAATGGTGTTTTAGTTGGAATAATAACCAGAACGGATGTAATGCGCGTGAGCTTTTCTGATGCCGTTAAAATTGCCGCTAGAAAACCTCTAGGGAAACAAACCAGTGATGTTTTTTACAACGTTCATGAAAAGATGCTTACCTATTTACCAAAAGAAATCTACAACCTTTTGAGAACTTTTGGACAATTTGGGGATGAAGTTGGACTAAACGTCTATGTTGTTGGAGGATTTGTAAGGGATCTACTAATGGGTAATCCGAATTTTGACATAGATCTAGTTGTTGAACGTGATGGTTTAAGGTTTGCCGAACATAGCGCTTTGAAATTAGGAGCGACTCTAGTAAAATACGATAAATTTCTCACGGCATCGTTATTTTTCAACGGTCGAAGAGTTGATATAGCAACAGCTAGGGTTGAGTATTATGAAGCGCCGACTGAATTACCACAAGTTGAGGTGAGCACAATAAGAAAAGATTTATATAGACGAGATTTTACTATTAATGCAATGGCCATAAAGCTCAATCAAAAAGATTTTGGAATGCTACTTGATTTTTTTGGAGCTCAGGAGGATTTAAAGGAAGGGAGAATAAGATGTTTGCACACACTTAGTTTTGTTGAAGATCCAACCAGGATATTAAGGGCTGTTAGATTTGAAGTTCGATTTGGCTTCTCGATAGAAGAAGAAACGGCCAGGTTGATGCTTGAAGCTGTAAGACAGGGCTATTTGGAAAAAGTCAGCGGCCAGAGAATTAGGCAGGAATTCGAAAAGATAGTTCAAGAGGCCAGGGCAGTTGAAGCGATACGTAGATTATCTGAATTTGAAGTTATCAAAAAGATTTTTCCAGGAACTTTTTACACAGTTACTATGGAAGAAAAGCTTCGTTCACTTTTTGACTTCGTGCCCTGGGCAGAAAGTCATTTCAAAAAAGTTGATAGGTTCTACTCTGTAATGTTTGTGTTTCTAGAGTATCATAATGATCAATCATTAAAGGAGTTGAAAGAAAGATATGGTTTGTCCACAAAATTCTTTCAGGAATTGAAACTGCTTAAAAAAATGATAATTCCCCTTTCACAAATGATTAAACTCCAGATGAACTTTTCGGACATATTTAAGCTGACAGAAGGCATTTCGCCTGAGGCTTTTTGTTACGTGGCAGCCTACCTCAACTTGGAAGATCAGGAATATCTAAAGCGTTTCCTGAAAAAAAAGGAGGATACAAAGCTAAGAATCAATGGAAAAGACCTAATTCAAGTTTTTGGCTTGAAAGCAAACAGAGACCTTGGGAAAATACTGGAATCAATTTACTGTGCAAAGCTCGATGATAAGATTAGCGATGAAGAAGAGCTGAGCTATGCCAGAAGTCTCATCGATTCAATTTCTTCAAAATCTCCTGGACGATGAAGTTTGCAACGTCGCTTGGTGTTGTTCCCGGACCAAAACCGGCATCATATCCCAGTTCAAGTGCCAGTTCATGTGTGATTCTTGGTCCACCAACTATTGCGAGCAAGTCCTCCCTGATTCCCTCGGCATAAAGTAGATCCATCAGTTCTGATAGATGTTTAATGTGAATGTTCCTCTGAGTTACGACTTGGGAAACCAATATCGCATCAGCATTGACTTCCCTCACTTTTTTCACAACTTCCAATGGGGGCACCTGTGCTCCCATGTTGTAGACTCTAAAGCCTCGATATCTTTCCAAACCGTAATCTCCGTGAAACCCTTTCATATTCAATATAGAATCAAGACCGACTGTGTGAGCATCTGTGCCTATGGTTGCACCAACAACAACGATAGGTCTACCAATTTCTTTCAAAATGAGTTCATCCAGCTGTTCTCTTTTCAATTTCTTGAACTTTGGAGCAACGACCTTTATCGTAGATAAGTCGACTGAAATGGATGTTTTTCCATAGACAACGAAGAAGGTGAAACCTTCACCTAAATCTTCCATTGTTGCGATTATTACTTCATCAAAACCAAGTTTTTCGCAAAATCGTCTCGCGGCTTCCCTTGCCAACGGCCCGGCTTCGACGGGCAATGTAAAAGAGAGTTGAACTGCTCCATCGTCGGTCTGATCACCGTATGGTCTTATTATCCTTGAATCGATCATTGTCTCACCCCTAGCCTCTTTTCAAGCTCTTCCTGAATCGGGTTTACGTATTCTTCAGACTTTTTGAATACTCCTTCCAGACCTTTTCCACCGTCTCTTGAACGGGCTATATCCGCAAAGATTCCTTCTTCAATAGCCGAAATTAGTCCAATCTCTCTTATGTATTCAAGAAGTTTCACAGCTTCTCTTAAAACTTGGTTTGCCCTCTTTTCTATGAATCCATTTTCTCTGAAAAGTATTTCTGCACCTAGGTTGCGCGCGTTCTTAAAAACATAGTTAGCATTAACCAGTGCAAGGTATCTATCTTGCATGTACGGAGTGTGGATCGCTTCGGTAAGAATTCCTAGAAGATGAATTGTTTGACCAGTCATCACGGAAACAAGGTTAAATAGCGTTTCCGTCGCATAACCTTTAAAAATGTTACCTGTCATGAACTTGGTAGGTGGCATATACTTTATTGGACAATCTGGAAATAATTCTCGAGCAAGCATTGCGTGAGCAATTTCATATAAAAGTCCGTTTTCAACGTCAGGATCTATTTCAAAGGCGTGCCCTAATCCCATCAAAGACGGTTTCATGCCAGCTCTCAATGCGAATTGTTCGTTGATTAATTCTGAAGCTGTAACAGTATGAGCCTTCTCGATCGCATCTGCAGTGGTCAAATAGTTATCTTCACCTGTATTTATAGTTATATGAGCAAATGAGCAGATCAAGCGCGAGATATACTGATCTGTGAAAGTACGTAACATGTTAATATCTCTAAAGAGTATCCCGTACATAGCGTCGTTAAGTAAAATATCCAAACCTTCAAGAGCAGCAATTGCAGCAATTTCTGGCATGCAAAGACCAGAAGCGTAGTTCACTTGCCTGATGTATCTTCCAACTTTCTTCGCAGCATCGTCCAGTGCTTGCCTCATGATTCTAAAATTCTCCTGTGTAGCATAGGTGCCACCAAAGCCTTCAGTTGTAGCACCATAAGGGACATAATCCAGCAGACTTTGCGCTGTTGAGCGAATAACAGCGATTATATCTGCACCTTGAAAAACCGCTGCTCTTGCTTGTGTTACGTCTTCATATATATTACCTGTGGCCACTATTAGATATTTATAAGGTGTAGGTGGATCACCTAACTGATCGAGAAGAGTTTGCCTCTCCTGGCTTTTCCTTGAAATCCTGTCCAAGGCTTTCTCTGCAAGCTCTTTCAAGAATCTATCTTGTTTATCCTTTGACGCAAGTGGTAAAGTTCTTAAATCAAGTCCATCGTCAATAGCTTCAGCAGTTTCCTGCGGTGTTTTATCCAGCACCAGCATTGCATTAACAAATGGTCTTGCAACACCACCATCTAGCATGCTAACTTCTTTAAGTTTATCAACCACAACGTTTGGGTATGGTATTCCTTCACTGTTTACACCATCTACACCAAAAAGCCTCAGAACTGTTCTTTCTACTGAAACTGTGGAATGTTGGTTTATTATTTCCTGCACTTCTCCTGTTATTTCTCTAGCCAACTGTCTAGCATAATCGACCAGTTGGTGATCTAATTTAATTGTGGGACGATACAATTTTTCACCCCCATCGCAACAACTGTAACATTTCAGTAAATGTCATACACAAGAATAATAACCGAGAATTACTTTATAAGTCAAATTCAAACAGTAAATAGTAAAATTCAAACAGAAGTGATATATTTAATTAAACGGATCTTGGAAAATTGGGAGGAATTGGAATGTTGAGAACACATACTTGTGGACAACTTAGATTAAGTGATGTTGGTAAAAAGGTTACTTTAACTGGTTGGGTTGACAGAATTCGCGACTTAGGTGGTGTAACGTTTTTGATGCTTCGTGATCGATATGGTCAGACTCAAGTTGTGATTCCAGAAGGCTTATCGATTTCGTTAAAAAGAGAAACTGTTATAAAAGTTGAAGGTATAGTCAGGGAAAGGCCAAT
>JBEPZZ010000034.1:0-17709 GCA_041640575.1 Pseudothermotoga sp.
GTTAACACCTGAACAGGCTGCAGAATTGATTGAAACTATGGTTTCCAAAATATCGGTTGAAGAAAGGCAGGCAAATCAATCTAGCAGAAAAAAACTTATCAAAATGGAAATTCGCTCTGAGAAAGGTGATAACATCGATATTCAATTACCTTTGAAAATGTCAAAATTGTTGACTCTAAGTTTAGCAGTTTTTAAAGAAAAAATACCTGATATTGATCTTAATCTAATTTCAAAGCAAGTTGAAGAGGCACTGGAGCACTTGGAAAGCCTGCAAGACGATATTATAAATATAGCTAGTGCTGATGGCACAACTGTAAGAGTTTTTGTTGAGTGATAGCATCTTTTGTGGTAGAATTGATGCACAGAGTAGTAGGAGGTGCATCAAATGGATCTAGGAACCCGTTACACTCCAGAGCAAATAGAAAAAAAATGGTACGAAAAATGGGTTGAAAGAGGATACTTCAAACCTAGGGGCGTAGGAAAGCCTTTTGTGATAGTTATTCCGCCCCCGAATGTTACGGGAACTATTCACATGGGACATGCTTTGAATTTAACCTTGCAGGATATTCTTGTGCGCTTCAAAAGAATGCAAGGTTACGATACCCTTTGGGTTCCTGGGGAAGATCATGCAGGCATTGCGACTCAAAATGCGGTGGAAAAGTACTTGGAATCTCAGGGAAAGAATCGTCATCAACTTGGAAAAGAGCAATTTATAAAAGTTGTATGGGAGTGGACGACGAAATATAGAACTTACATTCGAGAACAAATAAAAACTTTAGGTGCTTCTGTTGATTGGTCAAGAGAAAGGTTTACTTTGGATGAAGGCCTTTCAAAAGCGGTAAGAAAGGTTTTTGTGGAGCTCTACAAGAAAGGACTTATTTACAAGGGAAAGTACATGGTGAACTGGTGCCCGAGGTGCAAGACTGTTTTATCCGATGAAGAAGTAGAACACGAGGAAAAGACTTCAAAATTGTATTTTATTAGATATCCGTTTGTAGACGGAGATGGTGAGATAGTTGTCGCAACCACGAGACCAGAAACTATGCTTGGTGATACTGCTGTAGCCGTTAATCCAAGTGATGAAAGGTACATAAAACTTATCGGGAAAAAAGTCTTGCTCCCACTTATGAACAGAGAAATTCCAGTTATTGCCGATCAATACGTTGATCCCGAGTTTGGAACAGGTGCGGTTAAAATCACACCGGCACATGATCCAAACGATTTTGAAGTTGCTCAAAGGCATAACTTGCCACTTGTTGATATTTTCACAGATGATGCCGTTGTGAACGAAAATGGCGGAAAATACTACGGCCTAGATAGATACAAAGCAAGAGAAGCTGTTCTGAAGGATTTAGAAGAACAAGGTTACCTTGTCAAGGTAGAGGAAATAAGCAACGCCATCGGCTATTGTTATAGATGCGAAAATGTTGTCGAACCAAGGTTAATGGATCAGTGGTTTGTCAAAATGAAACCACTATCTATAAAGGCTATCGAAGCTGTCGAGAATGGTGAAGTGAAATTCGTACCCGATAGATGGAAAAAGGTTTATCTACATTGGATGCACAATGTAAAGGATTGGTGTGTGAGCAGACAATTGTGGTGGGGTCATCAGATACCAATTTGGTATTGTCAGGACTGCAAAGAGGTTATAGTGTCCGAAATTGACGTCACACAGTGTCCAAAATGCGGTTCAAAATCTTTGAAACAAGATGAGGATGTGCTTGACACTTGGTTTTCCTCCGCTCTCTGGCCTTTCAGCACCTTGGGATGGCCTGAGGAGACGGAAGACTTAAGAAAGTACTATCCAACAACCACTTTGGTGACAGGTTTTGACATCATTTTCTTCTGGGTTGCTCGAATGATAATCATGGGTTACCAATTCATGAACGAAAAGCCGTTCAGTGATGTATACATTCATCAACTCATCAGAGATAAATTTGGCCGCAGGATGAGCAAATCGCTTGGCAACGGAATAGATCCGATTGAAATGTCCAGCAAATATGGTACTGATCCTGTTAGATTTACACTTGCCATATTAGCAGCCCAGGGTAGTGATATTAAGTTTGATGAAAGATACTTCGATACTTATCGAAAATTTGCAAACAAGATATGGAATGCAACCAGATTTGCTGTCATGAATCTTGAAGGTTATGAAAATGTCAATTTATCATCGTTATCTCTCGTGGATCGATGGATTCTTTCAAGACTGGCCAAAACTATTAAAATAGTCACAGAAGCTCTCGAAAACTACGAGTTCAACGTTGCTGCAAAACAAATATACGATTTCTTCTGGGATGAACTCTGTGATTGGTACATCGAAGCAGTGAAACCACAATTGAACGGATCGGAAAAAAGGCGGATTCAAAATGTTCTTGTTAAGTTGTTAGATGACAGTTTGAGATTGTTACATCCATTCATGCCATTTTTGTCTGAGGAACTTTGGCAAGCCCTACCAATCGCCAATGAATCGATAGTTATTGCATCGTGGCCACAATTCGATTCCTCGCTTGTTGATGAAGATGCTGAAAAGAGTTTTGGAAGGGTTATGAACATCGTCAGAGGTATAAGAAATGTCAAAGCAGAACTCAATATTCCCGTCAGACAACCGTTGAATGTCTTCGTCTTGGGTAAAACTTTGACAGATGAAGAAGAATTTTACATATCAAAACTCGCTGTGGTTGACAAAGTCGAATACGTCGAGTTCAAACCAAGAAAATGTGCTACTGCGTATGTCGATGAAGAAAAACAAGTGTTTGTTGATGTTGAAGGGCTCGATTTGCAATCCGAAATCAAAAGACTTGAGAAAAATATTTCTAAATTGCGGGATGATTTGGATTGGAACTTGAAAAAACTGTCGGATCGCGATTTCCTTGAGCACGCACCCGAAAGTGTGATTGAAGAATGCAAGCAAAAGATTGCGAATATAGAACAAAGATTAAAGATAATGAGAGAACTATTGGAGGATTTGAAATGACGTATCTAGAAATGATTGAGTATCTTTATGTTCAAAGACCCTCAGGAAAAATAACACTTGGGCTTGAGAGAATTCAAGAGCTTTGCAGGAGGTTGGGTAATCCTCAGAATTCATTCTCATCCGCACATGTAACTGGAACAAATGGAAAGGGTTCTGTAACAAGGTTTCTTAGCTACCTGTTCATGGAACATGGCCTTAATACGGGAAGTTACTTTTCACCTCATTTATCGACTTTCAAGGAAAGAATACTTGTCAACGAAAAATTCGTTGACGAAAAGCTTTTGATAGACGCTTTTGAAACCGTTCAAAAAGAAGCTGTGAAGATGGACCAGCTTGGGCCACAGATGAGTCCTAGTTTTTTTGAGTTCACAACTGCTATGGCCTTTTTGATCTATCGAATGATGAATGTTCAGGCGGCTTCTGTTGAGGTCGGAATGGGTGGTAGGTTTGATGCTACCAATGTGATTACACCAAATGTGAGTGTTATCGTTACAATTGATTATGATCATGTGAATGTTCTTGGTGATACTTTGGGAAAGATCGCATATGAGAAAGCTGGGATAATTAAAAATGGGATGCCAACGGTTTGTGGTGAAACAAAGAAAGAGCCTCTGGACGTGATAACGGAAGTTTCTAAACAAAAAAATAGCAGATTACATGTCTTTGGTCAAGATTTTTACTATGAAAACGTACAGCTTCAACTTTCGCAAAACCGATTTGACTTCCATGGTTTGAAAGACTTCAAGAATCTCGAAATATCACTTAATGGTCAGCATCAGTTCTTGAATGCTTCTGTAGCTTTGCAGGCTTTTCTCATTTTTGCGGAAATAGAAAACATGAAGGTTGAAGAGGCAAAAGTGAGAAAAGCTTTGAAAGAGACAAAGATGCCTGGGAGGTTCGAGGAATTTCCAGGTAAGCCACGAATTATTCTCGATGGTGCTCACAATATTGGCGGAGCCAGAGTGCTCAGAAAATGTATTGAGGATTATTTGACTGGACAGAAGTTGTCCGCTGTGATAGGAATAGTAGACGACAAGGATAAAAGAGGAGTCCTTTCACAGATCGCTCCTTTGTTTGAAAGAATTTACATTACTCGCCCTGTTTCTCATAGAGCCATTAAACCAGAAGAAACATATGAAATAGCTAAAGAATTCAATAGCAATGTTGCTTTCGAACCAGATCCTGTAAAGGCTTTTGAAAATCTAAAGTCAGAGGGATGGGAGACGATAATAATTACGGGATCACTTTATCTCGTTGGTTATCTTAGAGATTATCTCGTCGACGGTCAATTTGAACCAGAATGGTCTATCATGAGGTGAGACTTTGATTCATTCAATTTCTGGGACCGTCGTTGACAAACTTGGGCAAAGTTTGCTGCTTAAAGTTGGTAGTTTTGTGTTACAAATTCTTTGCGACACTCAAACTTTGGAAATTGTAGAACCGGGTCAGCTCACACAGCTTTACACACATGTTCAGCTGAATCAAGATGAATTGGTTGTATACGGTTTTCTGAGCTTAGAAAAACTCAAGATTTTCCGAAAGATAATGAAGGTTTCAAAAATAGGCCCGAAAACTGCTTTGAGGATAGTTTCAGTTGTTGAACCGGAAGAATTCGTATGGCTAGTAAAGAATGCAGAGATAGCGAAGCTCTCAGCCTTACCAGGGATAGGTAGGAAAACAGCCGAAAGACTTGTGGCTGAGCTCAAGGATGAAGATTTTCAAATTGAAGCCGATTTCTCTTCGGAAATGTTTGATGCAATTGAAGCACTTGTGATGCTTGGATTTTCAAGGCAGGAAGCAAAGCAGGCTGTTTTGTCTGCTTTTAAAAAGGATATGAGCGTTGAAGAATTGGTAAAACAAGCCCTGAAAATGTTCTCAAGGAAGGGTGAATGATGGAAATTTCAGCCCTGGAAAATCCTGTTTTAGGTTATAAACTTGATCCAGGTGAACCGGGGCTCGCTCATTCTGCACCAGCGAGTAGAAGTATTCTGCGTGTTTTAAGCCAAGAAATAAGTAACTGGCTTGCATTTAAAAGAGAAGCAGAAAAGAATGGCGGAGTAATAATCTTTGGCGGAATATATTTAGATTTGCGAAAGCGTGGGTCATTTTTAGCAGCTGTTGCAGGACATACTACAGCTTACATCTATTATCCTAATCGTTCCACAGATCCTCAGCATGTTGATGAGACCGAAGTCAAAAGCAGAATAAAACAGGAAATAGAAAAACTTGAGGCAAAATTGTTAATTGTCACAACAGAAGAAGAACGTCGCAGAATTGAAGAACAAATTGCCTTCTTGAAAATTGTAATGAATATGTCATTTCAAACGGCCAAGCAGCTACTTCAACCTGTCGGAATATTATTTGACGTCCTCGTCTGACATTGCTTTTACAAATAAATCAACTAATTTTGGGTCAAACATTCGTCCGCTTTCTCTTTGAATCATCTGCAAAGCTTCTGATTTAGTCTTTGGACCAGGTCCCCACTCAGATGTGACAAAATGTGTTAGCCCATCGTAGTAGTCACAAATTGCAATTATTCTTGCATGAAGTGGTATTTCTTCTCCTTTTAATCCGTCCGGATAACCTTTACCATCCCATCTCTCATGATGAGATCTTACTGCGGGTACTAAATCCCAAAGAAGCTCTATTGAAGCAATGTAAATGGAACCGACTACGGCATGATCCTGTGAAGTAGTTTCTATTTCTTTTATTCTTGCAGGGCTATACATCATTAACTGTTCTATACCAATTTTTCCAACATCATGCAACATTGCTGCTTCTACAAGTAGGAGAATTTCCTCTTTGTTGAGCTGCAATTTTTCACCCATCATTTTGGCCAGCCGTGCAACTCTTTGAGAATGACTGAAGCCTTCTTTATCTTCGATTTCTAAAAGTACGGTTAGAGCTTGCAAAATTCCACTTGTGACCTTTCTTGCCCAGTTAGAGCTTACAAAGGCGGATTTTAGTTTTCCTCTTTCAAGGTAGGCTTTCACAAAAATCCATATGGCCTCATATGTTTCTTCAACATTTTCAAACACTGCAATTAGTGTTTGCTTTTCATCGTAAAATTTTGCTTTGTTCTCACTTAAAACCAATTGTGGTACAGCATCATTTGTCAACTTATCACAAACAATTAGCTGAGGAGAATTTTTCTCCTCAGCCCAGGACATTTTTTCAAAAAACCTTGTAATGTTTTCGGGAACATTTATACAAACTTTTGCTATCATCTTAAGCCTCCAGTAGACTCTTTGAAGATCGAGTTTTTATCTCATTAAGAATTATATCAGTTATTTCGGAGATTTTTTTAGTTCCACAATCAGTTCCTTTCCTAGTTCTTACTGATACACACTCGTTATCTTTTTCCTTGTCACCAATCACAAGCATGTAAGGTATTTTCATCATCTGTGCATCCCTTATTTTATACCCAAGAGTTTCTCTTCTGGAGTCAACTTTTGCTCTTATACCACTTTCTAAGAGTGTTCTCATAACTTTTTCGGCGTATTCAAAGTGTCTGTCGGCAATTGGTATCAAAACGGCTTGAACTGGCGCAAGCCACGTTGGGAAAGCTCCAGCAAAATGCTCAATGAGTATCCCTAAGAATCTCTCAAGGCTGCCATATATTGCTCTATGAATCATAACTGGGATTTCATACTTTCCATCTGCATTCACATAAGTCAATTCAAATCTCTGGGGCATTAGGAAATCCAACTGAACTGTCGCACATTGCCAGGTTCTTCCCAGTGAGTCTTTCACATGAAAATCAATCTTCGGGCCGTAGAATGCTCCTTCACCTTCTTTGACTTCGTAAGCGAGGTTAGCACTCTGTAAAGCTTTTTTCAAAGCATTTGTAGCTTTTTCCCATATTTCAATATCACCCATGTGATTCTCCGGCATGGTACTCAATTCAACAGAGTATTCAAATCCAAATGGCGCATAAATTTTTCTTATCAAGCCAATGACACCAACTATTTCTTCCTCTACTTGATCAAGCCTACAAAAGATGTGAGCATCATCCTGGGTGAAACTTCTAACTCTGAAAAGGCCATGCAATACACCACTTCTTTCGTATCTGTGAACTCTTCCAAATTCGAAATACCTTATTGGAAGATCGCGATACGAAACGGATCTATTTTTGTATATTAAAATGTGTCCAGGGCAGTTCATTGGTTTTACTGCAAAATTTTGATCCTCTTTGCTTGTAAAGTACATATTGTCTCTGTAATGATCCCAATGACCGGACATTCTCCACAGTTTTTCACTCAAAACAAGAGGGGTCATGACTTCTTCGTAGCCGTGCTGCAAGTGAAGTTGTCTTGAAAAGTTCATAAGTTCGCGCAGAATTACTGCTCCATTTGGTGTGAAAATTGGCATTCCAGCAGCCACATCAAAATCAATGAAGAAAATACCAAGCGCAGGTCCAAGCTTTCGATGGTCTCTCTTCTTTGCTTCTTCGAGCATCTGAAGATATGCGTCCAGTTCTTGCTTTTTTGCGAACGCAGTTCCATATATCCTTTGAAGCATCGCATTCTTTTCGTCACCACGCCAATAGGCACCTGAAACTGAGAGAAGTTTAAAGTGTTTAACCAAGCCAGTTGATGGCAAGTGTGGGCCTCTACATAGATCTATGAACTCACCTTGTTTGAAAAGTGTAACCTTTTCATCTGGTATTTCCTCAATCAGTTCTACCTTGTAAGGTTGCCCTTTTTCCTTCATCAAAAAGATCGCTTCTTCTTTTTTCATTTCTATTCTTTCTATCGTTAGATTTTGATCAACAATTTTTTTCATTTCAGCTTCGATTCTCGGTAGATCTTCTTCGGTTATTTTTCCGTTCAGTATCTCGAAATCATAGTAGAAACCATTCTCAATTGTTGGACCTATTCCGAGTCGAACGTTCTTTTCCCCGTAAATTCTAGTAACCGCTTGAGCCATAATATGCGAAATAGTGTGTCTGTAAACTTCTGCAGCCATTTTGTGATCCAAAGTGATAAACTCAATTTCTCCATTTCCATCAATTCTGTCCCGAATATCCTTGATTCTTCCATTGAAAATCACTGCTATAATGTCTTTTGCTGATATTTTCTCTACTAGTTGTTGAAATTGAATAGGTTCGTCAAAATATAACGCACTATCCGATCCCTTTATTGAAACCATGAATGACAACATGATCACCTCCTAGTGTTTCTTAAAATATTACCACATTTTTTGCTTCTAAATTTTTATCCGAGTGTTATCATAGATTATGAAGGTTTTAAATTTTAGGAGTTGGTTCGATGAAAATACTTGCTGGTAAGTTGTACACACCAACAAAGGTTATTGATGACGCATACATATCTATCAATGATGGAAAAATAACCGAAATAACGCAAAGTAAAGCCAGACCCGATCTATCTTTTCCAATAGTTGCGCCAGGTTTGATCGATACACATACTCATGGTGCTGTAGGTGTTGATGCGATGAAATTAGACAAAGATGGGTTGACAAAACTGTCTATTTTTTATGCTAAGCATGGGGTTACTTCTTTTTTGCTTACAACTGTTTCTGATACGTTCGAAAATACCCTTCATATTTGCGAGGCCGCTTCGAACTTAATGAATGAGTTTTTTGCTGGTGCAAAGCTTGTTGGGCTTCACATGGAAGGTCCATATCTAAATCCCTCTAAGAAGGGAGCGCATAAGGAGCAATATCTTAAGAATCCTGATATGAATGAACTGCAAGAACTAGTTAGCAAGTATGGGAAAATAATAAAAGTCTTCACCATAGCTCCAGAGCTTCAAAATTCTATGCAAGCTATAAGATTTCTGAGCGAAAACAAGATTGTGGTTACACTTGGTCACACGGACGCCGATTATGAAACTGCTTTGAAGGCAATTGGTAATGGTGCAAAGCGTGCTACACATGTTTTCAATGCAATGAGAAGTTTTTCGCATCGTGATCCTGGAATCATAGGTGCAGTCCTAACTGATGACAGGGTATTCTGTGAGGTTATTTGTGATTTTATACACTTACATCCGTGTGCTTTGGACCTTGTAATCAAGGCTAAAGGCTTTCGAAGAACTGTATTGGTAAGCGACTCTATGTCAGCAACAGGTTTAAATGACGGTGAATATGAACTGGGTGATCTTCAAGTAACAGTTAAAAATGGTGTTGCTAAATTAAAAGGTTCAGAAACCTTGGCAGGCAGTACTTTAACACTTGACCAAGCAGTTAGCAATCTTGTTTTCAGGATGAATTACAAAACAAAAGATGTTATAAGGATGGCCACACTGAATGCTTCGATCGCTAGTGGCTTGAACCTTGGAAGAATAGCGGTTGGATCGATTGCTGATCTGGTTTGCCTCGACGAGAACTTAATGGTTGTTGCCACCGTTGTGAATGGAAAGGTTGTGTATTCAGTTTGATCGACAAAAATGGGGGTGTCGGGCTTGAGATTGAAAAGCATGTTTCTTCAAGGTTTTAAATCTTTTGCTCGCCCGACGAAACTTACTTTCTCAGATGGCATAACAGTTATTGTCGGACCGAATGGCGGGGGAAAGTCAAATATCGTAGATGCAGTTCGCTGGGCATTTGGTGAGCAATCCATGAAGCAACTTCGAGCCGATGAGAAATCCGATGTAATATTCGTTGGATCGGCAAGTCATCCTGCTGCTCAAATGGCTTATGTTGAGCTTATCTTTGAGAATGGAAGTGAGACAATCTCAGTTGCAAGACAATTAACTGTTGATGGAAAAAATACCTACATGCTTAACGGTCAACCTGTAAGGCTTAAAGACATTCGTGAAAAATTTGAGGGAACTGGTGCTGGTGTGGAATTTTATTCGATAGTTGGCCAGGGACAAATCGAAAGAATAACGAGCTCTTCGCCTGAAGAATTAAGAATATTACTTGAAGAAGCAGCGGATATCCACATTTACAAGGAACGCAAAAAAGAAGCCTTAGAGAATCTTGAAAGGGTTGAAAACAATCTCTTAAGGCTAGGAGACATAATCACCGAGTATGATAGGCAGAGAAAGTCTCTGTATCTTAAAGCTAAACGTGCTGAAAGATATAAGGAATACTCACAAAGATTGACTGAGCAAAACAGGATATATTACGGTAACATCTTGAAAAGGGAAACAAGACGGCTTGATTATCTTAATGAAGAACTCTCTAGGACGATCGATGAGATAAAAAAATTGCAGAGATCTTTACTGGAAGTCGAAACAAACTGGTCAACGCTTAAAACAGAATTCGCAAGTGTTGACAAGGAAATAGAAAACTTCACTAACCTTTTGGAAGATTACAAAAAGAGGCAAACAACATTGTCTGAACTGCGCGAAATGTACAACAGAAGACTCAGTGAACGAGAAGCAAAGTATGTTGAAACAACGACGAAGCTTGATTCGACTCGTGAGCAAATTGCACAAATTGGGAAAAGAATGGATGAACTGAACCTGATCCTGAAAGGATTAGTAGAGGAGATTTCTCAAAAGGAGAGAGCACTCTCTGAAATTGAGAAACAAAGAGATGAGATAATGTCAAAATACACCGAAAAGGAGAAAGAATTGCTTGGTGTCAAGGAGAAGCTAGACACACTTTATAAGGAAAGAATGACTCATGAAAACGAACTTTCACGTATTGACGAATCTACAGATGATCTTTCAAAAAGAATTTCTATGATTGACGTTCAACTTGACATTAAGATTTCAAGGTTGAACCGCTTGCAGACAGAGCTAGCACTTTTGCTTGAAAAAATGAAAGCTGCTGGGGACAAAGAATCACAGCTTGTTAAAGAATTGCAAACAACAAGAGAAAGGATAGATGAACTTACAAGGGAAAGAAGAAACACAGATGACCAGATTGAAAACATAAAACGAACCCTGCGTTCTTTGGATGAAGAAGAATCTCGTATTAGACACAGGATAGAAAGTTATGAAGGTTATACAAGATCAATAAGAGCGATCTTCGCGAGGAAGGCAGAAGGTTATTTTGGAAAAGTTCGTGATGTTGTGGCAAACTTGATAAACTTTCCGGCAGAATATGCCAAAGCTGTTGAAGTTCTACTGGGAGGAGCCGTGCAACATGTAGTTGTGGAAGATTCTAACACTGCCAAGGAAGTTATAGAATGGCTTAACCAGCAGAAGATTGGTAGAGCTACATTCTTACCTTTGGACCTGATTGAATCACATTTTAGTGGAATTAGGGATGTTGAAAGGCACAGTGGTTTTGTTGGTTATGCGGCTCAAATAGTCCGGGTACCTCAAGAATTTGCCGTACTTCCTGGATATTTGTTTGGGAACGACATTATTGTGAAAAAATTAGAAGATGCAATTGATATCAAGAAGAAATACAAATTAAGGTGTCGAATCGCAACTTTAAACGGTGAGATTATTGGCCAGCACGGTTCGATAACTGGTGGAGAAGCCGAGTCAGAGAGAACAGATTCACTTGTCAGAAGGAAAATAAGACTTGCTGAGATTTCCGATCAACGTGTGGAACTTCTTTCACTCGAAAAAATGCATCGCCAAAAGCTTGTAAAAATTGAAGAGGAAATAAAAGCCCTTTATGGTCAGGAGAAAGTTGTTGAAAGAGAACTGACGAATATAATAGCTGAAGGAAGCTCGACAAAAAGAATGATAGAAGAACTCAGCAAAACAGTTGACGAAATGAACGCAGAGGTTTCCTCTTTAGAACAACTAAAAAAGAATTACCAAGCTAAGATCGATGGTATGAAGGCTAGAAAACAAACGGTTCTCTCAAGATTGGAGGAGATCTCCAAAGAGCAAGAAAATTATGAACAATTGATTAAGGAATACGATGAAAAACTTGCGGCTGAGAAGAAAGTTCTCGAGGATATTCTTTCAAGGTACTCTGATATTAAAGCAAGATTATCAAGTTTGATGGAAACAAAATTGCATTACGAATCCGAATTGGAAAAGCTGAAAAAAGACAGAGAAAAGTTGGCCGAGGAGTCTTTGCAATTCAACAGCCAAGTGAAAGATCTGGAAGAGGAGATAAATCGTCTCAAAGGATTGTTACTGGAAAATCAAAGAGAGCTTGAAGCCTTGAGAAAAGAATCTGAGAATCTTTTCGAAGCCATGAGACTTCAGAGAGTTGATAAAGACCAAAAGCTTGCAAAGTTGGCTGAACTGGAAACAAATATGCAACAAATGAAGGAAGAAAGAGAAAGGCTGAGGGATCAACAACATCAGCTGGAATTGTCAGTCCAGGAGGTCAGAAACAAGATTGAGCAATGTGTTTCACATATCACTCTACAAGAAGTCGAATTCATCGAAGAAATTGATAATGAAGCGTTGGAATCAGTCAAAAAGGAAATAGAAGACCTGGAAACCAAATTGAAGTACCTAGGCCCCGTTGACTTGACCTCGATAGAAGAATATGAAGATATAGAAAGGAAATACAATGAATTAATGTTGCAGAAAAAAGATCTTGAAGATGCTAAAGTAAAAATCCAGGAGCTTATCTTAAAAACAGACGAATAAGATAGAAACAAATTTCTTGACGTGTACGAGCAAGTCAGTGCAAACTTTAACAAATTCATCTCAGTTTTATTCCCAGGTGCTGAAGGTGAGATTCGTTTACAACCTGGCAAGGATTTGCTCGAGACAGGTATAGAACTTTCGGTGAGAAAGCCTGGTAAGAGAGTTCAGAAGCTTCAGCTCTTGTCTGGAGGAGAAAAAGCTTTGGTTAGTATAGCTTTGCTGTTCGCACTCTTAGAAATCAAGCCAAGTCCATTCTATTTACTTGACGAAATTGATGCACCACTTGATGACTTCAGCGCTGAAAGGCTCAGGAATCTTCTTGAGACTGGTTCATCAAAGACTCAGTTTATTGTGATAACTCATAACAAAGTGATCATGGAGTGCGCGAAGATGATGCATGGCATAACTATGGTGGATGGCGTCTCCTGCGTTGTTCCAGTGGAACTTGAAACTGCTGTAAGTTAAGAAGGTGGTCAATCTTGCAAGAGAAAATGTTGGAAAGTCAAGAGCTGTTTAAAGGCAGGATACTTACTTTAAAACTTGATAAAGTGCTACTTTCAACTGGAAGACAGTCAACAAGAGAAGTAATTCTTCATCCTGGGGCTGTCGCAATCTTGCCATTTTTAGACGAAGAGACAATAATTTTGGTGAAGCAATACAGATATCCAGTTGATCAAGATTTACTGGAAGTTCCGGCAGGAAAGCTTGACGAAGGAGAAGTACCAGAAGAATGTGCCAAAAGAGAACTTGAAGAAGAGACTGGGTATAAATGTGCTAAACTTGAATACTTGGGCTTTATTTACACAACCCCAGGCTTTTCAAATGAGAAGATCCATTTGTTTGTAGCCAAAGATCTTACTAAAACGTCTCAAAATCTTGATCATGACGAGATACTGCAGGTGGTTCAAATCAGCTTGTCTGATGCTGTTTCAAAATGTTTGAGTGGTGAAATCATAGATGCCAAAACGATATGTTTGTTGTTTCTGTATTATTTAAAAAGGAGAGATTTTTATGGTTAGACTTTTTATCAATGGTCAGGAAACCACTATTCCGGCAGGAGAATATAAAACCTTTGGTCAACTATACGAAGCCTTTGCCCCGAGGAATATGGTGTTGAAGAAGCTTGTGGTAAACGACGTTGATGTTCCTGCACACAAAGTTTCGGAACTGCGTGAAGCTATTTTGGAAGAGGATACCACAATATCCTTAGAGTTTGTTACACCAAAAGAATTTCTTTTGGAAATACTGCCTGGTGTTTTGGACTATTTGAACTCTGCAATCGATTTGCTACCAAAATTTGCTGACTCAATTCGAGCAGGAGATCCAAAGGTTTTTGAAAACTTGAAGAGTATTTCAGAAAGCGTGGCGGCACTGGAAAGCTTGAAACAGAGTATTTTCAGGATTATTAAGATGAATGAGTATGATTTCTCGGATGTAGTGTTAAGATTAAATAAGATCGTAAAAGTAATGGAAAGCAATGACAAAGGTATGATTGCAAACGCATTACAAGAAGATATGCTCGCGGTTTTTAAGACTTACGCCGATTTCTTTAGGCAAGTTTTGAAACAAATTGGAGGTAACTGAAAAATGATGAAAGATTATTATTTTGAAAATGCGATTAAGACAGCAAGTCCAGCAAGGCTAGTGGAAATGCTTTATGAAAAAGCAATAGAACTCTTGCGGGAAGCAGAGCAGGCAATGAAAGAGAATAATTTGATAAAAGCCAACGAAAAGATTGTAAAGGCACAAGATATACTGACAGAGCTCAACATTTCCTTGGATATGGAAAAAGGCGGAGAAATAGCCCAGTCGCTTAGAGGATTGTACAACTATATGTACAAAACCCTGATAGAAGCAAATTTGAGGAGAGACGTTCAAAAGATTGATGAAGTGCTTTATTATGTCGAGCAATTGCTTGATGCATGGAGGGCCGCAATGAAAATGTCTAAATCTCCATCATCTCAAAACCAAGGCGATCGGAATTTTAACGTTTCTATATAGTCATGGGGGTGATGGGGTGGAGACAATAAAGCTCCTCTCTGAATTCTCAATCGTTAGGTTTTTGGAATTAGTTAACGAAGTGTTCTCCGACTACCCTGTTCCAGTGAAATGGGATATATTGTCATTCAACCTTGATGCAAGGGAGAATTCAATTTCGCTTTCAGATTCGTTTGTTTTTCTGAAGGACGATAGACCCGTAGGTTTTATAATTTGTTGCATCAGGAGAAATAGGGGACGAATTGACGCAATGGGTGTAGTAAAAAGTGAACGTGGTACTGGACTTGCGTACAAAATTCTCGAGCATGCCTTGGAAGCCCTTAGGTGGAAAAGAGTGGAATCGGTGGTATTAGAAGTGCTTAAGAGTGAGGCAAAAGCTATAAGGTTTTACGAGAAAAACGGATTCAGAACCACAAGAGAACTTCATTCACTGATAAAAGAGGTTTCAACTTTTGAGGAAGATGAAGAATTGGTGGTTGTGAAAACCGATGCAAGATGGGTCCATCAAGCTTCTGTAGAAGCCAGTATAAACCTTCACAGATTTCCAAATTGGCAAAGGGAGCCGACAACTTTGCTTTTGGCTTCTGGCCGTTACAACTATTCACGCATCAATTTACATCGTTCACAGGGATATTTGGTCTGGGGCTCAAACTCTGAAAATGCCTTCATAGTGGACTGCTCACCCATAAAAGATTTGGAAGTTTATCCAAAGTTATTGGAAGCAGCATCGAAATATATTTGCAAAACTGAGAACAAAAGGTATTGTACTATCTTTAATGTTCCGGAAAACGATCCTCTTTACAGCGCTGCAATTCAAAGTGGTTACAACAGTTTTATGACACAGCTTGAAATGAGTTTACAACTCTATTGAATGAATGGGAAGTGGTTGCGTGGTTGTTTTGTTTTTAAACAGGATAAATGAGAAGTGGCTTTCGAAGATAGAATCGTTGAAAAATCGTTTTGAAAATATCAGATTTGAAAGTTATTTTTCATCAAGCACACCAAGGCAGTTTCTAAAAGATGCTGAAGTAGTAATTACTGCAAGGCTTTCGAAAGAAGAAATTCTATCGGCAACTAATTTGAAGTTGATAATTGTTCCAATGGCAGGCGTCAATGGATTGGATTGGGAGGCAATAAGGGTAAGGCGAACGATCAAAGTTGCGAATTGTCACTCAAATGCTTTTGCTGTAGCTGAGAGAGCATTAGCTCTTGCTTTAGCTATTCTTGGAAGGGTGGTCGAATACGATAACGATTTGAGAAAAGGCATTTGGCACGGTTATTCAGTAGGTTCGCCAAAAGAGGATTTGTGGTTTTCTCTGAGGAATAAAGCTGTTTGCATTGTTGGAATGGGATCAATTGGTCAAGAGTTGGAAAAGCTGTTGAAGCCTTTTAATTGCAGAATTATTGGTGTTAAAAAATCCGCTCCAAATGAACCTTCCAATTTGACTTCCAATCTCGACTGGGCGATAGAACAATCTGAAATTGTATTCATAACACTTCCTTTAACAAGAGAAACCAGGGGTCTTTTCGATGAAATAAGATTGAGGAAAATGGCCGGTAAGTACTTGATAAACGTTTCAAGAGGCGAGATAATTGATGAAAAAGCGTTGTACGAAGCTTTGAAAACTCGTGTTCTTGCGGGAGCTGCTATAGATACCTGGTACAATTACCCTTCTGAGAAGGATCAGACAACTTTTCCGAGCAAATACAATTTTCAGGATTTGCGAAATGTAGTTCTCTCACCTCATGTTGGTGGCTATTGCCAAGAGGCGCTTCATGACCTGATGGAAGAAACTTTTGGAATACTTGAAAAGTATATTCTTTCTGGAGAAATAGTAAACGAAGTCGATCCTTGGAAGGAGTATTAGAATGCTTCTGAAAGTGGATACGAAAGTTTTCAGAGATGGTGAGATTAAGTGAAGCGTGAATATTTCAAAAAGATCTTTCCATATGTTCTTGCTTTATTAACAGTAGTACTTGATGCTGCATATTTCGACGTTTTTCCGTTTCTAATAATTTACATGGCCTTTGAATATCTGAAATTTGAAGATTTTGTGAGTGCTTTCAGAGTCTTATCGTTTGTTGTAATTCACTCTGCTTTATGCTTTAGAACCATTACTTTTACCCATCTGATTTTGTTTTCAATTTACATCTTTTTCTCAATAGTTCGAAACTATTTCCTTAAACCTTTTGTTCCATTTCTTAGTTATGTTTTGTCAATAGGCTTATTGGTGTTTTTCAAAGGTTCTTATCTACCAAGCATTTTGGTAATTTGTCTGATGGTGCTAGGACTTTGGAGAAGGTATGAAAGTTCGTAGGTTTATCCTTTACATACTTATTCTAACGCCGTTTGCTATTCTTCTTTCAAGAGCCTTCTTTCTTCAAATTGTGCAGCAAAAGGTTCACAGGGATTATGTGGATTCTTTGAAAGTTTACGTGAGAAAAATCGAAGCACCTAGAGGAAGAATTCTAACAAGAGATGGTCAGGTTCTTGCTTGGGATGAAGAAATTTTGACTGCTAGGGCAACGGGGAATATCAACGACGAATTGGTTGAACAAGTTCTTGGAAAGGAGCGGAAGCTTCGCCTGATATTGGGCGAGCAGATAATTATTTCTTCAACAGAAGCTCAAAGACTAGAGAGCTCGGGACTGCTCGTTTCTAGAAAACTAGTTAGAAGATACTCCGGCCTCGCGAGCCACGTGGTCGGATATGTTGATCAAAATAGGCAAGGTATATCTGGTGTGGAAGCAGTGTATAACTCTTACTTGAATGGTATAGATGGTTATGAACTGATAAGCATAGACATTCGCGGTAGAGTACTAGGAAGATTTGTTGAGTCTGCTGCTATAAAAGGTAACGATGTTATACTCACAATAGACTCCAAGCTTCAATCTTACGTTGAACAACTTTTGTCGCAACAAAACAAACCAGGAGCCATAATTGTTCAGTCGGTGAAAACAGGCGAAATTCTAGCAATGGCGTCTTATCCGAAGTTTGATCCAAATACTCTTGTACAAGGTCTTACTTCCTGGGAATGGGCTGAGATAGTCAACGACCCATTGAGCCCTCTACTAAACAGAGCTATAAGTGCTCTCTATCCACCAGGTTCTGTGATAAAACCACTTTATGTAATAGCTTACCTTGAAGAGGAGGGTACAACTTCGGATTTGTCAATAAACTGCCATGGTCATTTTGAATATGTTGGTTCTGGAGGTAAGGTTTTGGGTATCTACAGAGACTGGTATGTCTATGGACAT
>JBEPZZ010000035.1:0-16865 GCA_041640575.1 Pseudothermotoga sp.
TGTCGAAAATGGAGGAAAACTTTTTGTTTGGCATTCGGGACTAGCTTCTTATCCAGAAAATGGATCTTTTTGTTCCACTGTGAGGGGTTATTTTAAATATCATCCTGATAAGCACAAACCAGTTCGCTATCATTCGTATGGTAAAAGTGTTTTCAACAAACAGATTGTCGATCTGACGATTCTTGATGAACACTATTTTGTATATTGTGACGAAAGAAACACCAATGTGTATTTGTACTCCGAATCCGAAGATGGACAGTCAATCGCTGGATGGTGGCACGATTTGAGAAACGGCAGGGTGATAACTCTCACACCCGCACACAGGAAAGAGGTGCTTTTAAATAAAGATTTCCAAAATCTACTGAGAATAGTGATTGAGAAACTTTTTGAATGAATGAAAACGTCAGACTAAATGCTCCTATAGTCGTGAGGAATTGAGGAATAACCGTAAAAAGAATGCATTGTAAAAAAAATAAAAGCAGCGTTTTTTGACGCTGCTATTTTATATTATACCATAAATATCAAATTTGTCAAGCACCAATTTTGGTTACAAACCAATAACTCTACAATCTTTTTTATATAATATCATGCCGGCGTAAGACTGTCAAGTTTAACCGGTAGGAGTTTTCAAAGAATGAATTCATTTCCTCTTAACTAAAACTGTGGTCAGCAGAACAGTGAAAGCTGTGAGGGCTATCGTTGGTCCTGGCGGTAAATCGAAATAATAAGCAATAGTAAAACCTGCTATGGAGCTGAAAATTGAAAAGAGTAGCGATGAGACAATTATCCTACTGAAACTTTTTGAAATTAACTTGGCAAAAACACCTGGCAACACAACGTAGGTTCCCATTAAAATGATTCCGGCTACTTTCACAGCAGCTACTACTGCCAGCGATACAAGGAGAATTATCAAGAAACTTATCAAATTAACATTTATGCCATAGAATTCAGCTGCTTTCTCATCACTGATGTAGTAAACCATATCCCTCCAGAAAAAAAGGTAAAAGACAATTGTAAATGTGATTACTCCAACTACAAATAGCAAGTCAACTCTGTTCACTAACAAGACGTTGCCAAAAAGATAACTTGACAAATCTGCCGTGTAACTTTTGCTCTTTGAAAGCAATATAACACCAAATGCCATAAAGACAGGAAGCAATACACCAATAGTGCTACTTTCGTAAAATTTACCTTTTCTAGATAAATACCACACAAAAGTCGCGAAAAGAACACTTCCGAGTGTTCCAAAAATTATTACACCAAACGACAAAATGGACGCAATAGCAAGACCAGCAAAAGTTGCATGGGCGACTCCATCACCAATGAACTCTAGCTTCTTGTAAGCGATTATTGGTGAAATGAAAGCTGCCAAGAATGAAACCAAGATCGTTCCTAGAAGCGCCGTTCTTAGAAATTGGTACATCATCAGGTCTTTCAGCACTTTTATCACTCCCGGTGTTCAACTTCGTAGTGGTCGTCGGAACGTATCCAAATATCGAACTGTCCAAACATTTCCTTCAACTTTTCAGGTTTAATTTTTTCAGTCGGGCCATGGCAATGAAGCGTTTTGTTCAAACAAAGAATGGTTCGGCATTCTTTGAAAACAAGGCCTATATCATGGCTGACCATGACTATGGTCAGCCCTTTTTCTCTCTTCAAATCGGATAGTAGCTCATAAAAGGTGCTTTTTCCCATCTCGTCAACACCGGAATCAGGTTCGTCGAGTAGCAATATGTCCGCATCGGATAGCAGAGCTCTGGCAAGTGATGCTCTTTGCAATTCGCCACCGGAAAGAGTTCCGACAAGATGACTTGCTTTATCTTCAAGACCAACCTGCCCCAAAACTGCAAAAGCTTGACGTTTTTCTTGATCCCGCCATCTCCTTTTCTTCACATAAAGAGGAAGCGAAACGTATGTCAACACATCGATTGGAAACTCTCTATTTACCGTGTTCAACTGTGGCTGGTACCCTATCTTGCCATTGATTTCAACCTTTCCTGTGTAATCTTTTATCTCGCCAACAATTACCTTCAACAACGTTGTTTTGCCTGCACCGTTTGGACCTATTATTCCGACAAATTCGCCCTCTTTTACCTCGAAAGATACATTCTTTAGTACATAATAGTCTCCAAATCTTACTGAGAGATTTTCTACCTTTATCTTTGTCTTCATGGCTTGTTCTCCATTCCTATTGCTTTTTCAATTGCCTTAAGCAGACTTTCAAAATAATCAACCACGCCTTTTGCATCCACGCCAAGATGGTCTATTGTCACGATTTGTCTTTTAAGTTCTTTTGCTATTGGTTCAAGGAGCCTTGCGTTAAACTGTTTTTCGGCAAATATACCAATCAGTTTTCTATCTTTTGCCTTTGCTATTATTTCCATTATTTTCTTAGCGCTTGGTTCCTTTCCATGCCCTTCCTCGAGTGCAAGCGTTTCTATCTCGTATGGCTCGGTTAAGTAAACTATCGAAGGATGAGTTATTATTAGTACGCCACCTTTGTATTTAACCAAGATTTCTTCGAATCGATCTATCACTACGATTAATGAATTTCTCAGCTTCACTGCGTTCTTTTCGTATATCTCTTTATTCTTAGGATCCTTTTCTGAGAGCTTGTTCACTATGCCAGGGATTATGTAATCTCGAACAAGCAATGGTGAAATCCATATGTGTGGATTGAACTCCTCGGTTTCGTCTTCTTCATGTTCGTGATCTTGCTCACCTTTCAAAAACAGTTCCTGTGGGATAAAATCGCTAACATATACAACATTTTTGTAGTCCTTCAGATATGCATCTAGCCCTAAGCCATTGGCAACTATGAGATCAGCCGTGCTGAGTTTTCTGACATCTGAGATCGTCGGTGAGAAGGTATGAGGATTTACATTGGGTTTGACAAGCAAAGATAGCTGGCTATCAGTTCCCGCAACAAGTTCCATGAGAATAAGATAATACGGATTAATGGTTACTACAATATTTAAAGCAAAAGAAGCTACTGCAACTAAACTTAATATAACTAACAAAAGTTTTCTTTTCACTTTCATCTCCTCCTTTCCAAACAGTTTCTGCAAATTCCATAAAAGATAACCATATGTTCAATCACCTTAGCGCCGGTTGATTTTTCGACTTTAGATTCTTCAACCTCGCAGAACTTAACAGGTATTATGCTGTTACAGTTATTACAGACAAAATAATGTGTATGCCTTCCTGCTGGGTAATAATAATTGACACCATGAAGCTCAAAGGATTTTAAAAGATTATCACGTTCAAGAATCCCAACGTTTCTGTAAATGCTTGGAATCGGGATTTTGGTTTTATCAGAAATCTGATAAACCGTCAAAGGGATATCACAGTTAGTGAGTAACTCGAGAATTCTTTCACTCGTTTTGGTTAGATGTGTGGATCTTTGCACTAGAACAATCCCTCCCTTATAATGATTATCATTATTATTATACACGATGATCGGGAAAATAACAGGCTTTGCCAAGATTCTATTTCCGTCTGGCTGAATTTGATAGCTTCAAGAATCTTAACGCTTTCAAAATCAAAAATGTGAAAGCTAATAGTTATGATTTACTTTTATGTCACGTTATCTTATACGAGGCTTAACCAATACTTTTGGACTGATGCTGGTATAATTTCGTCAAACAAAGCTGGGGGTGTCACATGGAATCTAAATCTTACCTGATTAAACAAACATACACGATGAATATAAGGCGAACAAAGGGCCGGTGGCTGCAAGAAGGCAGCTAGCCCTTTGTTGCCTTTTTGCATCCAGCGGCCATATCGATTGATATGGCCGATTTTTTTTTACATTCTCAAGATCATTGGAGGTGGTTGAATGAAGGAAAAAGTGGTTCTCGCCTACAGCGGAGGGTTGGATACTTCTGTCATTTTGAAATGGTTGGTTGAAAAGGGTTTCGAAACGATAGCTTACATTGCCGACGTTGGTCAGCAAGAAGATTTTGACCATATCAAGCAGAAAGCTATTGCAACTGGTGCGTCAAAAGTTTATGTGGAAGACTTAAAGGAAGAATTTGTCAGAGATTACATTTTCGTCGCGTTGATGGGAAATGCCATGTACGAGGGAAGATATCTCCTTGGAACTTCACTGGCCAGACCATTGATTGCAAAGAAGCAAGTTGAGATAGCTCAAAAGGAAAATGCAAAATACGTCGCCCACGGTGCGACTGGAAAAGGAAATGATCAAGTTCGATTCGAACTGACCTATGCTGCCTTGGATCCGACATTAAAGGTGATCTCTCCATGGAAAGACCCAGAATTTCTGAGTAAGTTCAAAGGCAGAACAGATTTGCTGAATTACGCGAAAGAGAAAAATATTCCTGTTAAAGCTACAGCTGAAAAACCCTATAGCGAAGATGAAAATTTGATGCATATCTCCCATGAAGCCGGGAAGCTTGAAGACCCTATGTATCAACCAGAGGAACAGATTTTCAGCAGGACTGTTTCGCCGAAAGAAGCACCAGATGAAGAAACAATTCTTAAAATTCATTTCAAAAATGGCATCCCAATTAAAGTTGTGAACCTTAAAGATGGTACTGAAAAAGACAAACCTCTTGAGCTTTTCACGTACCTAAACGAAATCGGCTTCAAAAACGGTGTTGGAAGAGTTGATATGGTTGAAAACAGGTTCATCGGAATCAAGTCCAGAGGTGTATACGAGACGCCCGGAGCAACAATATTGTGGATCGCGCATCGAGATCTTGAAGGAATTGCGATGGATAAAGAAGTCATGCACCTTAGAGACATGTTATCCCCAAAATTTGCTGAGCTTATCTACAACGGTTTTTGGTTTTCCCCAGAAATGGATTTTTTGCTCGCCGCTTTTAAGAAGGCTCAAGAATTCATCGATGGATGGGTAATTGTGAAGATTTACAAAGCTAATGTCTGGCCGGTTGCAAGATATTCTCCCACATCCTTATATGATCAGAATCTCTCCAGCATGGACATCGAAGGAGGATTCAACGCTCTTGATTCAAAAGGCTTCATAAATATTCATTCCATAAGACTGAAAGCACATAACGTTGTTCTTGGTTCCAAAAATCCCTTCTTGTGGAGAAAGGGGTTAACTGATGTCTGAAAAACTTTGGGACAAAGGGTACGAATTGAATAAGGTCGTCGAGGATTTTACGATTTCAGATGACTATCTCATCGACATGAATTTGATCAATTATGACATTCAAGCAAGCATTGCTCACGCAAAGATGCTTCACAAAAGAAAGTATCTGTCCGACGACGAGTTTTACCTGATGAAAAAAGCCATGCAAAAACTGAAAAAATTGGTTGAAACTGGGAGATTTCAAATAGAGAAAGAAGAGGAAGACTGCCATACAGCAATAGAGAATTTTCTTGTCAGAGAAATAGGTGAGATCGGCAAGAAAGTGCATACAGCAAGGTCCAGAAACGATCAAATTTTAACAGCTATCAGATTATTACAGAAAGACCAACTTTTAAAGGTTCAAGATATGATAAGGGCCCTACAGAGAAATTTGAAACTTTTCGCCAAAAAATACGGCTTTGTGCAGTTTGCAGGTTACACTCACACAAGAAAAGCTATGCCAACGGACTTCAAGACCTATGCTGGGGCTTTCATTGACGCACTCGAAGATGATTTGAAGTTGATTAATGCAGTTTACAAGGTAATTGATCAATGTCCTCTTGGAACAGGAGCCGGTTACGGTGTACCGGTTGATATTGACAGAAAATTCACAGCTGAAGAACTGAAGTTTAAAAAAGTTCAGCAAAACCCAATTTATGCGCAGAATAGCAGAGCAAAGTTCGACGCTCTTGTGCTGCAAGCGCTTTGCCAAGTTGGTTATGATTTGAACAAACTATCAACTGATTTGATATTTTTCTCAACTGATGAAATTGGCTACATTCAACTTCCAAAAGAATTTTGCACAGGTAGTTCGATAATGCCCCACAAGTTTAACCCAGATCCATTGGAACTCATCAGAGCCAACTACCATAGATTGGTGGCAAATTTGATGCAAACACTTTCGCTTTCCTCCAACCTGATTTCTGGATATCATAGAGATTTTCAGCTCTTAAAAAAGCCTTTGATTGAAAGCTTCGATTTACTGAAGAAAATGCTTTTGGTAGCAGGATTAATTGTTAAAGAAATGAAAGTAAATCAAGAAAAATGCAAAGAAAGCCTGACGCAAGATGTTTTCTCAACTCATAAAGTTTTCGAACTTGTGCAAAAAGGGATACCTTTTAGGGAAGCTTATAAGATCGTTGCTTCGCAGTATACAAAGGGGGCTGAGGCATGATAAAAGTCAGTATCATTGGCGTGACAGGTTACACTGGTTTGGAACTACTTAGAATACTCAGGAAGCATCCTTACGTTGTGTTAGATCATTTATCCTCAAAATCTCATACTGGAAAAAATCTAAGTTTGTATTTCCCGTTCAGTTTTGAGGAAAAAGTTGTGGAGGATCTTGAAACGTCAATTGAACTTGCGCAAAACAGCGACGTGGTATTCCTTGCAGTTCCTGCTGGTTCATCCTACGAAATAGCAAAGAGACTCTCGAAACCACGAATCATTGATCTTGGCGCAGATTTCAGATTTGACGATCCCACTGTTTACGAAAAATGGTATGAGAAGAAGCTTGAAAGTTACGAAAAGTTCGAAAGAGTCTATGGTCTGACGGAAATTTATAGAAGTAAAATCAAAACTTCCAAAGTTGTAGCCAATCCTGGATGCTATCCGACCTCCGTTATTCTGACTTTAGCGCCAATTCTGAAAGAAAAACTGGTTGATGAACCCATAGTGATTGTCGATTCAAAATCCGGTGTATCCGGGGCTGGAAGAAAGGAAAGCGCGGAATACTCATTTTGTGAAATCAATGATGGGATGAAACCATACAGCGTGGCCAAGCATCGACATGTACCTGAGATGGAACAGGAACTAGCTAAATTATTTGGCGCGAGTCTTCAGATTGTTTTTACGGCTCAGCTTGCGCCAATCACTCGCGGAATCCTCTCCACGGTTTATGTGAGAACTAAGGCAAGTTTATCTGATGTTTATGAACTATACAGAAAATTCTATGACAAAGAAAGGTTTATCCATGTGCTTGAACCAAACATTTTTCCATCAACCAAATGGACATATGGGAGTAACCACAGCTTCATATCAATGTCAAAAGATGAAAGAACCAATACATTGGTTTTGATCAACGTTTTAGACAACCTCGTGAAAGGTGCCTCTGGCCAAGCAGTTCAAAACATGAATGTGATGTTTTCACTTGAAGAACAAGCAGGGCTTGATGAAAATCCAATTTTTCCATAGAAGGGGGAGTGATATATGGAACAAGCCCCTCAGGACTTTTTATTCTCCGCCGTTCATTGTGGAATAAGAAGAAAAAGGAAAGATCTTGGATTGATTCTTTCTGTTCTTCCGTGCAGCGCTGTAGGTACTTTTACAACCAATTGGATGAAAGGAGCACCGGTGATTTACACTTCCAATATTTTGCGGAAGAATAATACCAACATCAGAGCAGTTGTAGTAAACAGTGGAGTTGCGAATTCTTGTACTGGTGAGGTAGGGCTCAGAAACGCAGAGGCGACTGCACATTTTTTGGCGGAAAAGCTTTCAATTGACAAAGACTCCATCTTGGTCGCTTCAACAGGTTTGATAGGTGCTCAACTACCAATGGACAAGATAAAAAACGGTATTGAAATGGCTGTACAAAACTTTTCAGAAACCCCTTATGATTTCGCAGAGGCGATTACAACAACCGATACAACTTTAAAACTGCATTCAGCTTCCTTGAAAATTAGTGGCAAAACAGTAAGGATTCTTGGAATTGCAAAAGGTAGTGGGATGATTCATCCAAATATGGCAACTATGCTAGCCTTTATTCTAACTGATGTAAAGATTTCAGCAAAATTACTGAAGAAGCTATTCAAGAAATCAGTTGATCAAACCTATAACATGATAGACGTCGATGGTGATACAAGTACCAACGATATGGCTTTGGTTTTGGCAAATGGATCCACCGGAGTTGAAATTCTTCCTAGGACAAAGGAATGCCAAGTTTTCTTTGAGGCGTTGAATCACATCAACATGGAACTTGCAAGAAAAATCGTTCAGGATGGTGAAGGGGCCAGCAAACTGATCGAAATCGAGGTTATTAACGCTCCGGATGTCGGGAAAGCTCGAAAGATAGCACGGAATATTGTTTCCTCGAACCTGGTTAAAACCGCCGTTCACTTTGAAGACCTCAACTGGGGAAGGATATTGGCTGCTGCTGGATGTTCTGGCGTAGTACTTGATCATGCAAAAATTGATCTTTACCTTTCATCGGGTGATTTCACCATCAAGATTGTGGAGGACGGTTGTGGATGTTGTTTTAACGAGCAGGAAGCAAGATCAATTCTTGCGGGAAGAGAGATCAAATTCATCATTGATTTGAAAAAAGGTAAAGCTGCTGCGAAAGCGTTGGGGTGCGATCTAAGTGAAAAATTTATTGAAATTGCAGGGAGGTATAAAAGATGAAAGAATATCAAATTCAATCAATTTTGGAAATAGTTCCAGCTTTGGAAGAACTTAGGGGAAAGATAATTGTTGCCAAGATAGGTGGTAGTGTTTTGCAAAATGAGGAAGCATTGAGAAATTTTGCGCAGGATATTGCCGTTATGAAAATACTTGGAATAAAACCAGTTGTAGTTCATGGAGGTGGGCCAGAGATAAACCATATGCTTGAAAAACTCGGAATCACGGTTAAGTTCAAGGATGGATACAGGGTAACCGATGAACCGACAATGGACGTAGTTCTAATGATCCTAGCTGGAAAAACCAATAAGAAATTGGTAAAAATTCTGAACGAAGTTGGTGCAAATGCTGTTGGTATATCTGGTGTGGACGCGAAACTATTCGAATGTAAGAAGGATATTAGTCATGGGGATATAGGTTTTGTGGGAGAAATAGTAAAAGTGAACGTTGCTATCATTTTGAACCTCATTTCGGAAGATTACACAGTGGTTGTTGCCACCGTTGGAATTGGTGAAGAAGGGTTTTACAACATAAATGCAGATATTGCTGCAGCTAGTTTAGCCAAAGAATTAAAAGCAGAAAAATTGGTTATCGTGACAGATGTCAATGGTGTGATAGTTAACGGAGAAGTTATAAGATCTTTGAATATCCTTGAATCTCAGAAATTGATTGAGACTGGAATAGCAAAAGATGGTATGTTACCCAAACTTGCAGGGGTCATTAGTGCGGTGCAAAACGGGGTCAAAAGTGTCCACATAGTGAATGGTAAGATTGAACATTCTGTTTTGATTGAAATTTTTAATGAAGAAACGATCGGAACTGTTATAAAGGAGGAGTAAATGTGAACGAATATTTGATGAATACTTACAACAGATACAACGTTGTGCTGGATCATGGCAAGGGTTCGTGGGTATGGGATGAGAATGGGAGAAAATATCTCGATTTTGCAGCAGGAATCGCTGTGAATGCGCTTGGACATACGAACAAAGAAGTCTTAAAGGCGCTTAAGACTCAAGCAGAGAAATTAATACATTGCTCGAATCTCTATTGGACAAGGCCTCAAATGGAACTTGCGAGAATTTTGATTGAAAACACCTTTTCGAGTGGAAAGGTTTTCTTTGTGAACAGCGGAACAGAGGCTAACGAGACAGCAATAAAAATAGCTAGAAAGTTCGGCAGGAAGTTTTCGGCGAGTAAATATAAAATTCTTGCCGCAAATAATTCTTTTCACGGTAGAACCTATGGTTCGTTAAGTGCAACCGCTCAGGAAAAGTATCAGAAACCATTTAGTCCACTTGTGGATGGTTTTGATTATTTTGAATTTAACAATGCTAAAACTCTACGAGAAAAAATGTCCAACGATGTGTGTGCTGTCATTTTGGAACCTATCCAGGGTGAGAGCGGTATTATTCCAGCAAGCAAGGAGTTTTTGCAAGAAGTGCGAAAAATCTGCAACGAATATAATGCTTTGCTTATTTTCGATGAAGTGCAATGTGGTGTAGGGCGAACAGGAAAATTTTTTGCGTATCAACTGTACGATGTTCGGCCAGACATTTTAACAGTAGCGAAAGGTCTTGGTGGTGGTTTACCAATAGGAGCGGTTTTGGCCAACGAAAGAGCCAACGTTTTAGAACCTGGTGATCACGGTTCCACTTTTGGAGGAAACCCGCTAGTATGTTCTGTTGCAATCACCGTTATTCAGGAAGTGACAAAGCCAGAATTTCTTACCCACGTCGAAAAGGTTGGTATTAAGCTAAAAAATGAAATGATGGAACTCAAGAAAAAATACCCAGAACTGATCAAAGATGTTAGAGGAATTGGTCTAATGATAGGCGTTGAGTTAAGAACAATATCGGCAAAGGAATTTTCTTCTATGTGTCTTAACGAGGGATTGCTTGTCGCACCAGCAGGAAACAACACTCTCAGATTCCTACCGCCGCTGACAGTCACATATAAAGAGGTAACAGAAGCTTTGACAATGTTCGAAAAATGCTTGCATCAAGCTGAGTTACAGCTAAAACTACAAGTAAGCTCGCCTGTGGAGGCATCAAGATGAATAAAAAGGCTTTATTGGTATTTGAAGACGGAAGTTACTTTTTTGGAGTCAATTTTGGTGCATCAGGAGAAACCATTGGTGAGGCTGTTTTCAACACCAGTATGACCGGATATGAAGAAGTTTTAACTGATCCATCATACGCAGGTCAAATTGTCGTGATGACATACCCAGAGATTGGCATCTATGGAATTAACAACGAGGATTACGAATCAAATGGTGTCAAAGTCAATGGGTTTGTCGTTTTTAGGGCAGTGAAAGAATCATTCAACTTTAGAGCAAGTTCAACACTTGACGACTTTCTGAAGTGTTACGGAATCGTTGGAATCGAAGGTGTTGACACAAGGGCAATTGTGAAAAAACTAAGATCTAAGGGCACTATGAAAGCAGCGATATCAACGATTGATCTTGATCCAGTTTCCCTTGTTCAAAGAATTAAGGCATTTCCAGACATTGGGAAACTTAACCTTGTTCAAACAGTCACATGTGATAAACCATCACTCGACACACTTAATGGTGCCAAAGTTGTCATCATAGATTGTGGCGTGAAATATGGTATCTTGAGAGAATTTGAGAAATTAAGCGCAAAAATTGTGAGAGTCCCGTACGATTTTGACGTAGAGGAACTTAGGAAAATCAAGCCAGACGGTGTAATCGTTTCAAACGGGCCTGGGGACCCAAAGGTTCTTGAAAAAACTATCAAAAACGTGAGGCAAATACTAAAGTTGAAAATACCTCTTGCTGGAATTTGCCTAGGTCATCAGCTTCTGGCGTTGGCTATTGGGGGACAAACTTACAAAATGAAGTTTGGACACAGAGGCACAAACCATCCAGTTAAGGATTTAACGAGTTCTAAGATTTTGATAACAACACAAAACCATGGCTATGCCGTTGATTTTACTTCCTTTGGAGTAAGCCTTCCTGATAGAATATGGGATTTGGATTCTTCAGAAACTTTTGTTGGAAAGACACCTGAAGGTTTCGGAGATGTGCAGCTCACTCATCTGTCATTAAACGATTGCACTGTCGAGGGACTTAAGTTGGTCGACTATCCTGCCTTTTCAGTTCAGTTCCATCCTGAAGCTTCGCCAGGTCCACACGACAGCAAAGATTTCTTCAAAAAGTTTATTGATCTTATCGGGAGGTAAGTAGATCGATGCCAAAGAGATGCGACATAAACAAAATTTTGGTCATTGGCTCTGGACCAATAACTGTTGGACAGGCCGCTGAGTTTGATTATTCTGGGACACAAGCTTTGAAAGCTTTGAAAAAGTCTGGCTATCATACAGTTGTGGTCAATTCGAATTCTGCAACAATTATGACCGACCCAAACTTCTCTGACGCTGTTTACATAGAACCACTCACGGTTGATTTTTTGGAAAAGATTATCGCTAAAGAGAAACCGGATGCCATTTTGCCAACATTCGGGGGTCAAACCGCTCTGAACCTCGCAATTGAGCTGGAGGAAAAAGGGATTCTGGACAAATACAAGGTGAAATTGATAGGAGCTAGCATTGAAGCTATCAGAAAAGCTGAGGATAGAGAACTCTTCAAGAAAACAATGCTAGAAGCGGGATTAGAAGTTTTAAGAAGTGAACTTGTTTCAAGCGTTGAAGAAGCACTAAAAGTAGCTGAGAAATTCGGCTATCCAGTCGTGGTCAGACCGAGCTTTACACTTGGTGGAACTGGTGGGGGAATCGCACGCAACCAGAAAGAACTTGAAAAAATAGTATCACTAGGTATAGTTTCAAGTCCTGTAAGGACTGTATTGATCGAAGAATCAGTTATCGGATGGAAAGAATACGAACTTGAAGTTATGAAGGATTCAAAAGACAATTTTATAGTCGTCTGCTCAATAGAAAATTTCGATCCAATGGGAATTCACACGGGTGATTCAGTAACCGTGGCTCCTTCACAAACTCTTACAGATGTGGAATATCAAAAAATGCGCAACTGGGCGAAAGCTGCCATGAAGTCAATAGGTATAACGGCAGGAGGAGCAAACATCCAGTTTGCAGTTTGCCCGGATAATGGCCGAATGGTTGTTATTGAAATGAACCCCAGAGTCTCAAGGTCTTCAGCACTAGCGTCGAAGGCAACGGGTTATCCCATAGCCAAAATAGCTGCCCTGCTGGCAGTTGGTTTCACATTGGATGAAATACCAAACGATATAACTGGTCGGACAACGGCTGCGCTCGAACCAGCCATCGACTACGTTGTGGTAAAAGTGCCAAGATTTCAAATGGAGAAATTTCCTGGAGCTGATTTGAGGTTGGGAACGCAAATGAAATCCATAGGCGAAGTTATGGCGATTGGTAGAACCTTTAAAGAAGCTATAGGGAAAGCTCTAAGATCTCTTGAACTTGACATAGCTCCAGAACTTGATTTAGACAAAATTGATGAGAACCTGGCAAACCCAACGTGGAAAAGGCTTTCTTACATCTTTGCCGCGTTTCGCCATGGTTACAGCGTTGAAGATATTTACAAATTGACAAAGATTGATAAGTGGTTTTTGACACAACTGAAAGAAACTATGGAACTTGAAAATAGTCTGAAGAAGGAAGGCTTGAATGAAAAATCGCTTCTTATCTTAAAGGAGTGGGGATTCTCAGACAGAGAGATTGCACAAATGTTTGAAAAGACCGAGAAGCAAGTAAGAAGTCTGAGAGAAAAGTACAAAATTTTCCCAGTATACAAAATGGTTGATACTTGTGCCGCAGAGTTTGAAGCAATAACTCCATACTTTTACTCCACATACAATGGCATTGAAAACGAATCAAAGCCGTCAAGAAGAAAAAAGATTCTCATTCTTGGTTCTGGACCAAATAGAATAGGTCAAGGCATAGAATTCGATTATACAAATGTTCACGCTGTATGGGCACTTCAACAAGAAGACTACGAAGTGATCATGATCAATTCCAATCCCGAAACTGTTTCAACTGATTATGATACTTCCGACAAGTTGTACTTTGAACCACTCACGGTAGAAGATGTTCTTGAAGTAATTCGTCTAGAAAGACCATTTGGGGTGATTGTGAGCTTTGGTGGTCAAACTCCCTTGAAGATAGCTAAGCAAATTGTTGAAGAAGGCGTCAGAATACTGGGAACAAGTTTTGAATCTATCGATATGGCAGAAGACAGAGCAAAGTTTGCACAGCTACTCAAAGCATTGAAAATAAACTGTCCGGAGTTTAGGACTGCGACAAATATTGAGGAAGCCTTGAGAGCAGCGAAAGAACTAGGCTTCCCAGTCCTTGTCAGGCCAAGTTTTGTGCTAGGTGGAATGGCAATGGCCGTTGTCAGTGATGAACGGAATTTGAAAGAATACGTCAGCAAAGCTGTTAACGTTTCTGGTGATCATCCAATTTTAATAGACAAATTTCTTGAAAATGCAATTGAACTGGATGTGGACATCGTCAGTGATGGCAGAACTGTGTGGATAGCTGGTATCATGGAACAGATACAGGAGGCTGGAATTCATTCCGGAGATTCTGCTTGTGTTATTCCACCCATAAGCATCTCAGAAGAAATGATCAATGAAATTGAGCTAAATGTGTTAAAGCTTGTCAAGGCACTGAAAATAGTTGGACCTGCTAACATACAGCTTGCAATTAAGGGTGATCAAGTTTACGTTTTAGAAGCAAATCCAAGAGCTTCCAGAACCTTTCCTTATGTGAGTAAAGCCATAGGTATACCAGTTGCAGAGATAGCAGCCAAGGTCATGATTGGAAGATCGCTGAGGGAATTAATAAAGGAATACTGGCCATATCCAGCAAGATACGATATAAACGAAGCTGACGAGCTTCTTCCCACACCTATACCAAAGTATTATTCTGTGAAAGAAGTTGTCGTGCCCTTTAGCAAGTTTCTAGGTTCAGATGTGATCTTTGGACCAGAGATGCGTTCAACAGGAGAGGTCATGGGGTTTGGTCAGGAGTTTTCGGAGGCATTCATAAAATCACAGATAGCTGCTGGAAACTTCAGGGAAGGGAAGGCCATCTTGGCAAGTATCGGCGACAAAGACAAAAGAAAATTCCTGCCACTTTTGGTTTATCTGAAAGACCTTGGCTTTGAAATCTTTGCAACTACTGGTACAGCAACTGCTTTGAGAAAAATCGGGATTGAGACTATCGAGGTTGGTAAGAATAGAAAAAATGAGCTTTTGCAAATTATAAGGGAAAGAAAAATCAGCATGATTATTGCGACACATTCCTTGAAAGAACCTGTTGGCTCAGACGGTGAAAAGACTTTTGGTAAGTTTCTTAGAACATCTGCAATAGAGTATCGGATCCCCTGTATTACTACCTATGAGCAGCTTAGCGCATTAGTAATAGCCCTGAGAAAGGCGCTTAACATTAAAAAACTTTCAGTGGTCAGTTTGGGTGAAATTCATTCGGCTAATACAATTTAAGTTTAGCTTATATTCTCAAAATAAGAAGCCTCGCACAGTGCGAGGCCTACCTTAAAATGTGAAGACGGATCGATAATTTTGGGCATTATTCGCCTATTATTTCAAGTGTCATTGCAAAGACGTGTACGTTTATGGCTTCTGGTAAAACAATAGACTCGACAATTTTTTCCACATCAAGACTTATCTTATCAATTCCGCACTTGATGAACTGTTTCTCACCAGATGCGATGAATCTGTAATCATACTGAATCGACTTTTGCTCAGCGCACCAATCTTTAACGACAATTTTTAAAGGTTGATCGTTGATCCATATGTTAACTGCGTAGTTACCATGGTTTGCCGCACAGAGCAAATGAATCTTTTTGACCATTATTGGTTCTTCGAAGATTATTTTCTGAAGATTACATCTGATATTATCGTTTCCTTCAACTTTTAAAAGGAACGGTACCTGTTCAACTGTTGTCACACCTTCTGCAAAAAACTCTGCAGAATAGTATGATCCAACAATTCCTCCAAGATTATCAAAATTTGCCGGCTTTTCTCTTGAACCTATTCCATCATTGTTGAAAAGTTTATCCAAATTCAAAAGCAGATATCTTCCTTCTTTGGTGTAACTTGCAATTATTTGTTGAGCTATTAAATCTTTTTCTGCATAGAAAACAACTTCGTTGATGATTTGAAGCCCTTGGTTTTGAAAATACGAAACTGTCATGGCTCTTCCATCAAAGTCAATTGATATACCAACCATTTCTGGCACAAGTATCAATTGGTCCAAGACTCCTTCACCATCCAGCGATACTCTCACTGTTGTCGCTAGTTCGATCTTTCCAATTTCGAAGATACCTTCACCAGATAGCTCAGCACTTGCGCTGTTTCCGGATGTAACAGTTATTTTGGTATCTTTGAATGAGCCACTTACAGCTACATACACAGGTTTCTTAAGTTCAGAAACCGTCCAACGTAACCTTGCTTTACCACTGAAGCCAAGAGCTGCCCCTGCGCTAAAATCACCAACAACTAAGGATACGCTTGAAATTCCTGGATCGGCGGCTTCAGCTTCTAAAATCAGTAGACCACTTGTACCAATTATTTGTGAACTAACTGCAAGTTTTTGGTACAATTCTGGCAATGTCGATAAGTAAAGAATTGACCTTTGCGCGCATATCGTTGATTCCGCTCCAGCGTTATGATTTATATGCATGTACTCCATCCCATCATATCCTTCACCGCCGGGGCCGAGCATTGCTTGTTTTAACCTGTTCAAGCCAAAATACCATCCATTTGCCAAAGCACAAAGATAAGCCATTTGCTCGTCACCTGTCAAATGGTAAGCCTTTGCAGCCGCAACACTTAAAGTTTCGACAGCGTACGAAAGTTCAGGAAACCTTTTAACAGCTTTATCAACTGAATATAAGAAACCCGTTCCAAGTAGCAGTGGGATTTGCCTTCTCAAAGATTCAACGGCGTCTGAGAGAAAGCTCTGTATACCAGTTGCTTTGTAAGCTTCCAATAAAGCTTCAGCGTATCTATTTCCCCAACCATTCCACGCAAATTTTTGTGTATTCCAGCTGAAAAAACCCTCAAAGATGCCTTTTTTCCTCAGCGAAGCTTGAAGTTCACGTGCCACAGCTTCGATTGTTCTAGCTACATTTGAAACTTTGTTGTACTCACACAAACCTAACAGGTAAAGTGCTTTCTGATCGTTGTAAATTGGAGGATTCTTTGAGATAGCCTTAAAAGCTTTTTGTAATGCATCAAGTACTACACTATCTTTGCTCACGTTGTAGAGTTTACCAAGTGCCCAAAAAGCTCTCAAAGCCCACCAAGACGTAGATTTTTTACTCGTATTACCATATTGATTGATGGTTCCGTCTGCGTAAGCAAAA
>JBEPZZ010000036.1:0-16302 GCA_041640575.1 Pseudothermotoga sp.
TTCAAAAGTCTTTTCCATCTTTGTGTTCCCACAATCCAAGTTGATAGAATCACTTATTACTCTAATTGGTGTTGCGCTAGCTTCCGTGAACGTTGTTTGCTTTATGACTGATGACTTGAACAAACAGATTCTTGAAGTTGCCACCTGTGATTCACTAACTGGTTTGATGAACCGACATTCCTTTTTTCATACTGCCCGTAAGGTCTTGAAGGATCTGGGTAAGAAAAACTTGACCGCAGCATTAATATATCTAGATCTAAACAAATTCAAATTAATCAACGATGAACATGGCCACCAGATGGGAGATAAAGTTCTGCAAATAATTGGAACTAGATTCAAAGGTGTAGTGAAGCAATCTGATCTTGTTGGAAGACTAGGTGGAGATGAGTTTGCCATACTAGTTCAAAATGTGACTAGGGAACAAGCAAGTCAGGTTGTTCAAAGACTTTTAAACTCAATCTCTTCGCCAATAATTGTTGACAACCTTGTTTTTAAAGTCACACTAAGTGCAGGTATAGCGATGTTTCCTGAGAATGGCACAAGCTTAGATGAACTTTTGTATAAGGCTGATAAAGAAATGTACGCGGCAAAACAAAGCCTCTCCGTCGAGAATCTTCTACCGGAAAATGATTGAATCTTTCGCTTTTATCCAACATTTGGCATGTATTTTGAAAGGACTGTTGATGCTATACTACTTGCTTGAAGGTCACAGTACTAATGAACTATTACCCTAGCTTTCTGGAGTAACAAATCTATCCAATTCTGTACAGTACAGCGCGTTTATCTGGCAAATCTTCGGAAAAAGTGTTTTTGAAAATGCCTATGTTCAAAACTCTTTTTTGTAAACTAGATATGCACTAACTCATTTTGCGTAATTTTTCCTGCATCCGAAGGTTGCTACAAACAATACTTTTAACGCCGTAAGAACCAAATAAACAATTTCAGTCAGATTTTCGACCTGCCTTTAACGCATAACACTATCTTTTAGCCCTTCGGGCCAGGCGTAAACATTTGCCACCCAACAAAATTACTACTTTTGTATTTAGCTTGGCAATTTAAGGAAAATCAGTAATATTGTGGACTTATACAATCAATTTAGCACCTTAAAATTGTGAAAGACGAATCTTAATTGTTTTCTATGTATTTAACTTCGATTTCAAGAACGCTCCTAGTTTTTTGTCTGTCATGAGTATATGGTTTTTCAACCAGTCAACCACAAGTCTGTTTGTTTTCATGACTGCTGAAAGGCCTTGTTCCTTTTCGAGCTCTTGCCTGAATTTTTTATAAGTTTCTACAAAATCGTCATGTTCTTTTTTATGTGCAGCAAAATCAGGATAAGAGTACTTACTCATGTATTGTTCTTCAGTTGAAAAGTGAAAGACAACGTAATTACCAAGAAAGTCTAGGACCTCCTTCACAACTTTTTGACCTTCACCGCGCGAGCAAGCCTCTAGCAATCTGTTCACTTTGTTAAATAGTTCTTTGTGCTGCTCATCAATCGCGGATACACCTACCGAATACTGATCGCGCCATTCGATCTGTGCCATTTTTTCACCTCCAAGAATGAATTTTGTATTAGCCTCACACTCACAAACTCAAAAACCTTAAGCTAGGTGCAGCAATGTATTCTCAAGAAAGTCTGCATGTTTATTGTGAAATGCTGAAGATACTTTTTCTGACCAAAATTGACACCCTTAAATTTATCCTACCAAATAGAGTAGTTCCTTGCAATAAGTCATTTCAAATTGAGACACTGGTGTAATGTAAAGGTATAAAAAGTACATCAGCGGATTTAGTAATGACCGTTCGCTTAAGATGAGAAAACTTTCCCTTGTAACCAAAGGCTTCCTCAAATGTCAGGCTAAACTTGCTTAGAATGGACAACTGTGGTTATAGTTAAGCTAGATCTTACAATTAAGAGGTTGGATTAAATTTCGTGATCTAGCCAATTGAAGTTTTTTACGATATTCTGTTATTTATCTCTTGCCCAGTGTAAGTCGCATTTACTGGTATTCTTGAAGTTCAAAGAATACTTTGACGTACGCCTGTCAAGTTTTTCGAAAGCCTCCATCTTTGACTAAGGAATCGACCCCTAGATTCCTCACTATTCAGAGACCAGGTTTTTGAAATGCATCTGCCATGAGTTATCTGCCTCTCATGTTTTTGGCGGATGTTCTGAACCCGTTCGAACTTGCCTTACAAAATGATTATCTTCTGCCGTCCTAAAACCTCAACTTTTAAACCTTATTGCCTGCCTTTTGCCTGATCAATTTAGATTGACATAATCGCCGATCGGTTGCATTATTTTTTCTCGCTTTGTGTAATTTCAGAATGACACGACTTATCTAACTCAATTTCTTCCTGTTTCGATGCCCAATAAAGTTTTCTACCTTTATGATTCAGTTCTTGAAAGCTTGATCGTTTACATCCACTACAAAATATTGATATAGTATTTAACTAGAGGGGTGAAAATATTATGCCGTGCAAACTATGCGGTACAACACCCGATTTTCCGAGAGGCTTAAAGAAAATTTATCTTTTCGCATCTCATGAATACATCGTGCAAAAATTCTTTGATTTTTTCAGAGACGAAATGCAGATTACACCTGAGGATGATTGCTTGATCTTTGAAACAAATTTTGAGGATCTTATAGCCAAAGCAGAGTCAAAACCTTTCACAGATGTTGAGTTTAATAACATTTTTTTAATAGTGGTTGAACCAGGTGAAGAAATCACACTCTCCCATGTCTCTAGAAACAGGAACCTTGCTTATTACATCGCGCTTCACAATTCTGGTGATCTAAAGTGGATCCTCGACAATGAATCCATATTGATATATTTCCAACCAGTGATTGAATGCAAAACTCTGAATGTATATGGATACGAATGCCTTGCACGAGGCATAAAACCCGATAAAACGATAATGCCACCTAAACAGATGTTTGAACTGGCTAGAAAAACTGGCATGCTTTTCAACCTCGATAGGCAGTGTAGAATACAAGCTATCAAACAAGCAAAACTGAGAGGTGTAAAACACAATATCTTCATAAATTTTACACCCACGTCGATATATAACCCAGAATTTTGCCTCAGAGAAACTGTCACAACCGCACAAGAACTTGGTTTTGAGAACACTAAAATCACATTTGAGGTAGTTGAGAGCGATAGAGTTTCGGACATTAATCACATTAAGCACATATTTGATTATTATAGGAAAAAAGGCTACAAAGTGGCTCTTGATGATGTTGGTTCTGGTTATTCAACTCTCAACATGCTTGCAGAGTTACGACCCGATCTGGTTAAAATCGACATGACCCTGGTCAGAAATATCGACAAAGATAACCTCAGACGGCTTATCGTGAAATCACTTGTGGAAGCTACAAGAGAGATTGGAGCAAAAAGTTTAGCTGAAGGAATAGAAACATTCGCTGAATTTGAAACGATAAAAGAACTAGGTGTTGATCTTGCCCAGGGTTATCTTTTTGGAAAACCTTCAGTAGAACCTGTCGAGTTTGTTGAGTTAGTATGAGTCATCGTATACGCCTTTAAATATCACAACCTATAGCTTAGAAACAAAAGTTAAACCAACTAAAAATAAACCGTTCAAAACGTGAAAAATTGTCAAATTCTAATTTCTTAGAACCGGCCAACCGTTAAAGCCACTATGCTGATGTCAAACTAAATCTGTTTACCTAAGCATGCTCAAGGTATTCGAAAAGTCAAACGACGTTTAAACAAACAAGGATAAAGTTGACAAATCGATTGTGATTTCGGAGACGTTAGGTAACATGCAGGTGCTGATGAGCCTATGACAGCCAGCAGATTAACCGGATAGATTTATCCATTTATGAACCTTTGGAGAGGGGAACAGAAATCAATGACATCTGGATAATGCTTCAGTACATTTGTAGTGTCACACTGAGAAGAAGAAAAAATAACTCGTACAAAGTGTCTAATCAGGCATGATTTGAATCTGCTATAGTCCCAAAAATAAGGTTCGGTACGAACAAAACGTGGATAGTTTTATTTAAATTTAAAAAATATGAGTCCTGGCAGATTGTCACAACCATATAGTTACAAAGCAAATCTTTTATCATTATGTTCTTCAACAGGCATGATCTATGTTTAAAAAAATCATCTTAAACAGCTCTAAACTTTTTTCGTGTTTCTAAGCTTTGGTCAAAAGAAGGAGGAGAATGAAGAGAAATTCTACAAAATTATGAAAATTGCTTCTGGAAACTGGTGATTCGTGATTTCTGGAACCAGACAGTCAAGGTGTTATTCACACTTAAAACCCACGAATTTTACATCCTTCCAATTTACCTTGGTTGAGCATAAACCAATTAGCACTCATAACGATCAGCCAACTTGCTGAAATAATAATGGTGATTATTCTTGTACAATACGTATGGTATTCTTTCACTGTATGAGCATGAATTTGAATGAAACACGAAGCTGAACTAGCACATGAAAAGAGGTGATAATGTGTTCGAACAAGAAAGGATGTCCATCGTTGAGTATGGAAAGAAGCTTTTGCAATCCAACCATGTTACAGGTAGTGCAGGCAATTTAAGCTTACGAGTTTCAGATAACCTTATCGCAATAAGCCCAAGCGGGATACCGTACGCTGAAATGACTCAAGATCAAGTACCTATAATGAATTTAGATGGAAAGGTAATTTGGGGAAACTTTAAACCATCGGTTGAATATAGACTGCATCTAGAGGTATACAAGAACTTCGAAGATGTGAAAGCCATAATTCACACTCATTCCATCTATGCCAGCGTTCTTTCAGTTTTAAGAATGCCTTTGATGGCGGTTACTGAAACGGTGTTGATGATTTCAGAACAAATACCGGTCAGTGAATATGCCAATGCAGGAACAATTGAACTTGCCAGAAATGTCGTTGAGGCAATGAAAAAAAGTAGAGCTGTAATAATGGCAAACCATGGTCTGATCTGTGCAGCTAGCTCTCTGAAAGAAGCCCTCAACATGTGTGAAAATGTCGAAAGAAACGCCCAGATATATGTACTGGCATTGATGACAAATTTGCCCGTTCACATCATTGATTCTTCCCATGCAAAGGAAGCCATGGAATTTTTGAGGAAAAACTATGGCCAGCGTGGATAGAGCTCGAATTCATCAAGTAACTCGTCGTATCTTGAAATAACTTGTGCCTTCAAATATTCCCCTAGTTCAAGTAGTACAAAATGGTACCTCATCAAAGCTAGGACTGTGCCTTCAATCTCTTTAACACTATATAGTGGTGAACCACCACCACCTGTGACAATGTAGGTTATCCCGTCTTTCACTATTCTTTGATAGTTGTGGTCATGACCACTGAAGACAGCTAGAACATTCATTTTCTTGAAAGTCTCATGCAAAGTCTGCAATCGCTTTACGGTAGATGTTTCACCGTGCGGGCCACCACTAAACAAAGGATAATGCATAAAAACAACTGTTCTTTTACCCTGATAGCTGAGTGATTCCAAGAATCTAGTTAGTCGATCAACACCAATATCTGGATCAAGGAAAACAAGCAGCCAGCCATCGATTTCAGCCCAATAGTTGTAAAGACCGTTCTGGCCAAAATACTTTTTGTAGTAAACATCTGGTTTTTCGTGGTTTCCCTTGATTGGTTGAAAGTAGCTATATTCAAGTAGAGGAGATATGATTTCAAAGAATGTTTCCCAGTCTGCATAGTTATCACCTGTATTGACCATATCACCAAGATGAACGACAACATGAGGTTTTCTTTGGTCTATAAGCTTGACAATCTGCCGATGAATCGAATCACCGTATCTGGAATCACCGTAAACAGCAACACGTACAGGCAGGGTTAATGGTTGTAAATCAGTTCTTGTCCCCACGAAGCTATTTTTATACAAAGCTGCAAATGGTCGTATGGAAAAGGCAACACAGGAAAGCAAGAGAAAAAGCAGAATTGTTAGTTTTTTCATTCTTCTCACTCATTCCTTCTGAAATTCTCTTTGAAGTTCAAGGGCACGCATGTATGTATCATGAATAGTTTTCATCAAAGCACCCCTTACACCTTCTCTTTCCATTCTATATATCCCTTCAATGGTTGTTCCAGCTGGCGAAGTCACAACATGTCTGAATTCACCAGGATGATTTCCCAGCTGTAACAAAAGATCTGCCGAACCCTTTATTGTCTCCAACACCATCCTTCTGGAAAGCTCGTATGAGAGCCCCATTCTTATGCCAGCATCGATCAAGGCATCAACTATTACGAATATGAAAGCTGGTGCACTACCACTTAAGGCTGTTACGGCCGGTAGAAGATCTTCTTTCACCTCGAAAAGTTTTCCAAGTGCTTTGAGAAGCTTTTCGACTTTTTGCCAGTCTTCATCGCTCAGCTTATTAGATTTTGCAAAACCTATAACTCCTTTTCCTATCATCGATGGTATATTTGGCATTATTCTGACGACTTTTTCACTTTTTATTGCTTCGGAAATTCTTTTTATCGTTATTCCCGTCATTGTACTAATAACTATCTTCTCTGGAATTTCTCCAAGTTCTTCGAACAATTTTTGGCTATCCTGTGGTTTTACACACAAAAAGATCACATCACAAGATTCCAGAATTTCACTAGTTGTAGATACCTGATAACCATCGTATACGAATTGTTCCAATCTTTCCCGGGAACGATTTGAAAGTAGTAATTGCGTCTTTGCTAACGTACCAGTTTCAACAAGTCTTCTGGCAATTATACTACCTATGTTTCCGACCCCGACAATTCCACACAACATAGGCTACCCTCCCAACTATTACTATGGTTAGTTATCGAAAATTATAAACCAAATTACCTCAATTTCTCCAATTTTTCCCGGGGTATCTTTGTTACGCTCTTTATTACTGGTTTTTATGCGAAATTTCAGTCATAAACATCGAGTAACAACACGCGAAAGATAAAGTTAAAACTCTTGAAACTTTCACGATTTTATGTAATTCTTTATATAGAAAGAACTAGGGCAACCAGCAACCTCTTCACAATAGATAACACCTCCTCGCGATCGGGGCACATGCCCCGTTTTTTACTATTTAAAAAATCAACTTAAAGAATCAAGAAAAAATTTGTGAAGCGAACTTCTTTGAAAGTGAATTGTGCTAACCTATTCCTGTGTGACCTTTGCCAGTTGGAGGCGATAATGTTGATTTCAAAAGCTAACTTTAGGTTACTTAGTAAGATCTTTTTCACTTTCCTAAGGATTTCCTCACTAACTCTTGGCGGAGGATATGCAATGGTAGTTGTTATGCAATGGGAATCTAGAAAGTTAAACTGGACCTCGGAAGATGAGTTTTACAAAAATCTATCCATAGCACAAGCAATACCAGGGCCTATTGCATTCAACACAGCAGTATTACTTGGAAAAAAAGTTGGGGGAACTTTAGGTTCGATCGCCGCAGGTTTGGGAGTGGTCCTTCCCCCATTTTTTGCAATAGTTGCAGTTGCTAGTATTCTAAAACCGCTTTTGCATTTAGTCTACGTCCAGGCCTTTCTAAAAGGTTGTTACGCGGCTGTCATTGCATTGGTTTTGAATGTTCTGTATGACCTGTTTAAAAAGCAAAAATGGGGGATTTTCAATACATCGGTCCTAATTGTAGGAGTTCTTTTGCTACTTTACAAATCGGTGTTCTTAATACCTGTCTTTCTTGGAACAATCAGCTTGCTCTACTTGAGAGGTGTTAAATAATGCTTTTAAAAATGATTTTGACGTTCCTAAAAGTTGGCTTTTTCGCTTTCGGTGGTGGTTGGGCAGTTGTTGGGTTGCTTCAAAGAGAGATGGTTCAAAATGGCATCTTGTCTTTGGAGGAGTTTACCCAAGCAGTCGCAATCGCTCAAGTGACACCTGGACCAGTTGCGATTAATCTTGCTACTTACACTGGTTACAAACATGCAGGACTATTGGGTGCTTTTCTGAACACATTTCTCTTTCTCCTTCCTCCAATTTTGATTGTCGCGGGGATAATGCTTCTGGCAGGTAAATTCTTTATTGACAAAGTGAGATGGACCGCTGCACTCATGGGGTTTACAACAACAATGGTTTTGGTTACTGCAATCAACTTGACTCTGCCACGACTTTCTGACGTTTGGACTATTATCTTAGCAGCAGCTGCTTTTGTAAGTCTACGTAGGTTGAAAATTAGTCCTTTAATTTTGATCTTTGTAAGCGGGATTATCGGAATCTTGATCTTTGGTTTTCTAAGATTTTCTTAATCGAAAGGGTATATACTATATAGTAAAACAAGGGGGGATTTGAATGAAGAAAGTTGCACTCATACTCGTAATCTGTATAATCTTAGCGCTCAGAGTGTTCCCATACAAGTTTGAAACGAACCTTCTAGCCTTCAAATTTATTACCTTCAGAATAACATCCCAAGGTTCCACTTTTACATCTGGCATCGAAATAAAAGGATCAAAGGGAAATTATGAGGTAACGTACTGGGCAAAATTCAACGTTAACTCTGATCAAGTCTCGATCGTTGATATGGCAATTCCACCTAATTGGTGGACCTTTGCAGCGGCAAGTTTCGGATACGCTGGCTTGCTGGAACTGGCTGATCTTGATAGTCCAGTGCCATTAATTTTTGGAAGCACAAAGATAGTAGCTGAAGGTGAAGAAAAAGTTGGAAAATATAAGGGTAAAAAGTATGTCCTATACAGCGAGAATAAGCCAGTAATTTCATGGGTCATAGACAAGAAAATTCCATTTGCGTTGAAAATAACTCTCCTTGAAGAACAGATAATTATAGAGCTTGAAGATTTTCAGTTGCGCTAATTGAATCCCAGAGTAATCGGATCTCTTGCTCGTTTTCTTTAAATATCTTCAAAATAGCTGGGTTAAAATGGGAAGGTTTTGTATATCCATCTCCATTTAGTATCACTTCCACAGCCTTCTCATGAGTATACGCAGGTTTGTATGGTCTTTCTGATCTTAAGGCATCATATACGTCGACTAAACTGACGATTTGAGCTTCTATTGGTATTTGATCGCCTTTTAAACCTTCTGGATACCCTGTACCGTCGTATTTTTCATGATGATAAAGAGCAATATTTCGTGCGACCGTCAATCTCTCAGGACCTGCCAACAGTTCAGCACCAAATGTAGTGTGTTTCTTAACAAGTTCCCATTCTTCAGCGGTTAACTTTGAAGGTTTATTTAAAATTGACTTTGGAATTCTTATCTTCCCTATATCATGCAGCGCTGAAAATTTTTCTATATCTGCCACCAGATTCTTATCAAGTCCAAGCTTAATTGCAAAGTATTTCGATAAGCCTTGGACTCTCTTGATATGATTTCCAGTGTATGCATCAAAACTTTCCACTATCGTAGCCATTCTAAAAGCAAAAAGCTGATATATTTCCTCAATTTCGTGTGATTTTCTTTCCAACTCTTGGTAAGATCTTTCCAACTCATCATTCGTTGACCTTAACTCTTCGGTAGTTGCTTCTATCACACTCATCATGTCGCCAAATTCATCAATTAGATGGTTAATTTCAGCAATCTTTGAACTGGATTCAGTAAGATCAAAATTTTGGTCCTGAAGGTACAGCTTCATTTGCCTTATAAGGTTTTGCAGTGGTTTTTCGAAATCATTGATTATTCTGCTTCTCATCAGCCTAATAGAAAGAAGAAGACCTAAAAAAACTGATAAAAACATAGTCGATCCTACTAACGAAGGAGTGACTATCAAATTAGTCAACGGTATTTCCTTAACTACAAAGGTGTTCATTATACTTCTTTTTGCAAGAACATAAGTCCAACCATGAAGCTTGGAATAACCATCGCTGACCAGATTGATTGAGGGTTGAAATAATAATTTCGCATTCTCACCAGCAAACAAAATTTCGCCGGAAGAATTCAAAATGTATGTATTTGGCAGAACAATCGCACCAAAGATTTTCGAGGTAAGTATATCCATACCAACTACACCAAATATATGTCCCGAATCATCAAAAATTGCTTTGGAAATAACTACTGTTCTTTCTTTCAAGATTGCATGCTCAAAGGGTGGTGACATTACAAAAGTGTATGGATTTTCCAAAGCAGCTTTGTACCAAGGTCTTTGCCTTGGATCGTAATCTGGAGGAAATTCGTACGTTGGATAGATAAACATTTCGCCATCCTCTGTCCCAATAAATGCATGTGTTATTTGTGTGCTGCCAAGGTTGGTAAGTTCGGAAATTACCCGCTTTATTCCGTTTTCTCCAGAATGAATCAATGCACGTTTAGAAGTCAAGGAAACAAGCGCACCAAAATTTTCAACGAGGTTAGACCAGTGCAGCTCAGTAACCCTCAGTGATTCTGTTTCCTGAGCAACTTTTGCTTTGAACTGGAAATGAGAAAATACAACCGAAAAGGCTACTGCAAAGATCAAAGAAACTAGTAATATGTTTTTACTAAGCAATTTGTTCAAATACTTTGTGAAACTCAAATACCTTGAAATTCTACCCATCTCCTTCTTCAATATACCGTCTTTAAGAATAATGAGAGGCTTTTTAGCCTCTCATTATGCAGAATGCAGATGGAACATTAACAAGTAAAGCCAAACTCTCAGAAATTGAGAATTCAAGTAGCTCATCCTTTGGCCCTATAAAGCCTATAGACATATCCTGACCAATTATGAGTGAAGCATAACTTGGAGAGTCACTGAAAACAATAGCTTCATTTCTCAAATTAGGAGCCTTCACTATGCTTTTCACGAAGGTTTTAATGTGTTCATACTCGGTTTGGTTTCCACTTTCATATCTTCTGAAAAGCAAATTGTAGCGATTTGGTGGTAGTGCCACTATGTAAGGCCCATAGAAACCAGCTTCGTCCAAAGCATTTATAGCTTTGATCAAATCCTCCACAGCTTGACCAACTTTCTTCCATTCACTCATCTGGCAACTTAAAGTACCTGGCATGCTGAGTAAACCTGAGGAATTGATACCTTCAAAAACAATTTTGTCCTCAACTTTACAACATTCTCGGACAACCTCAATGAATTTGCTTAAATCAAGGGCAACACCATCTTTCTCGTAACTTGCAAGATCTCTAGTAGAGAGTGAAAAAGTTTTGTGAATAAAGAACAACGGCAAAGTTTTTGAGAGAAAAATCCCATCTGATAGTTTCTCATCGCTCAAAGATATTTGTTTTACCCCAAAACCAAGCGGGCCCTTAATTGGAAGAATCTTTCTAGCTGAAAGATTGGCTTTTGCCACTTCAATCATGGTTTGATTGAGAAGCTGCCATACCTCTGGCCCAACAGGTGCATCTTCTTGCAGAAGGTACTTGTTTGCCATTTCATTCACCTTCCCTCAGTGAACCAATCGTTGGTTCTTCATCAGATCCACCTTTCATTAGATCCTCAACTTCTTTTGCCCCTTCCTCGATGTACTTTGCCTCATCTTTTGTAAGTATTTCAAGTAGCTTCAAAAATTCTCCAGCATGCACTCTCTCTTCGTTGGCAATATCAATAAGCACTTTTTTCGCAAGAGGATGATCGGTTGCATCTGCATGAGCCATGTAAAGATGAACGGCCTCTTCTTCAGCAGCAAGGTTTAAACGAATAGCCCTTATCAACTCTTCAAGTGTTAATTTTCTCTCTGGAACTTTACCACTAAATGGGTTGAGAAATTCCGGCATTATCATCACCTCTTTGAAATTATACCAAAAATTAATCAACTGTGATTGTCTTTGAAAGATTTCTTGGCAAATCTGGATCGTTCCCCAATCTGACTGCCAAGTGGTATGCGAACAGTTGTAATGGGACAACAGCTAAGAATGGTGACAAATACCAAGGACTATCTGGATATTCCACAAACTTTTGAGCATTTGCAGAGATCTCGTCAGATTTGTTGCTTACTGCAATTGCTAACCCATTTCTGCATGTTACCTCATTTATATGTGAGATGATCATTCCAGCTTGACTACTATGCGTGATGAAGAAAACAGGATAATTGTCTTTGACAATTGAGAGCGGCCCATGTTTAAACTCTGATGAGTACAAACCCTCAACATGGTTGTAAACGACTTCCTTTATCTTGAGAGCACCTTCAAGAGCTATCGGATGAGTTATCCCGTAGCCAAGCATGTAAGAATCCGAGAAATCTATGCTACTGTCGATTAATTCCTTAACTTGCGGTTCCGTAACTTCAATTGATTTCTTCACAAGTTCTGGGATGATTTTTGTTGCCTTCAAATAAGTATCGTCAAAGCTCATTTTCGCGGCAAGATAGTAGAATATTGCAAGCTGATTCATAAAGGTCTTAGTCGCAGGTACAGAAATTTCTAATTCACAACAAAGCGGTATGTTGAGCATACTTCTCATCATAACAGTTGAGCCCATGACATTGACAACAGAAAGTACAGTTGTTCGTGATTCAATATGGTTCAAGACGTTTATTACATCCTTTGTTTCACCACTCTGGGAGATTAGAATGACAACATCTTCCTTTTTCAAACAATCCCCATAATTCTCTATGAATCTTCCAGCCTCACATGCAAAGGCAGCTTTCCTAGCTATTTTATTGAAAAAATAGCTTCCAACAAGTGCAGCATGGTAAGAACTTCCAGATCCCACCAAATAGATATTCTTTGCACTGTTTAGAATGTTGACATACCTTGCTATGTCCATGTAATACTTCAAAAACTCAAAAAGAGCAGACAACCTTTCCGGTTGTTCATTTATCTCTTTTATCATGAAATGATCGTAACCAAGTTTTGAAGCAGCTTCGGTGGAGATATCCATCATTTGAGGCTCACGTACTATTATTTCACCACTTTCAAGACTTTTGATAGAAAAGCTATCATACGTAAATTCAACGTATTCGCCATCTTTGAGTGGTACTATCCTTCTTGTAAGAGGTATCAAAGAAGGCAGATCTGATGAAGCACAAACAAAGCCATCACCTACACCGAGATACAATGAAGAACCTCTCTTGATACAGTACATCTTATCATCGTCGACTCTTGCAATGACGCACGCAAAATCTCCCTTCAAAACCTTATTAGCCTCCAAAATAGCTTTGTTCATATCTTTGAAACGGTCGTAAAACTTTTCAATTGCATGTACCACTATTTCCCCATCGTTTTCACTTCGAATAGTGTGGCCTTCTTTGAGGAATGTATCCCTAAGTTGAACTGTATTAACTATGTTCCCATTGTGTGCTCCAATCATGTCTTTATCGCAGTCATAGTGAGGTTGAGCATTTCTCTGCGATGGCATTCCAAACGTCGCCCATCGCAATTGAGCAATTCCCTTGAAACCAGAAAGTTCTGCGAAATTCAACCTTTCAGCAACTTCATCAACAATACCAACATCCTTTCGTAGATCAGTACTCATGTCACCTCTTATTACTGCGACTCCCACAGAGTCGTACCCTCTATAGACCAGCCTCTTTGCCGCTTGAGTTAATGTTATGCCAAGATCATCTTTATCCTCTGAATACACAATTCCGAAGACTCCACACACTATGTATCCCTCCAGTATATTTGCTCTTCTTATAGTATACTTTTTTGTTGGTAAACGAGGAGGAAAACATGAGTAAGAAAAGTGTGGCTTTTGGAAAATTTCTCCGAAAATACCTTGACAAACCATCAAAGGCATCAAAAATTCTCAAGATCGGTTTATCTGTAGAGCATTCTAGAAGAAAGCTTGTTGCATCAACAAAAAATGATTTTTTGAGCTGGATGGATTATTGCGCTCTGGAAGCGGTGCAGAAAGCCGTTAGAGGTAGAGATGTTGCTTGGGCAAATTTATTCTTTCCTGTAGAATTACTGATGGCTTTCGATTTACATCCAGTTTCAGCTGAAGGCCTCGCCGGAACCTTTGCTTCCATGCTGATAGAAGATACCGCGATTGCCAAAGCTGAATCTTACGGTATCTCACGTAACATGTGCACCTTCCATCGTGCAAGTCTTGGCATTAGCATTTTGAAAATCTTTCCAAAACCATTATTTGTGGCAACCACAAATGTTTTGTGCGACGGCAATATCCCAACGTTTTATACCCACTCAAAACTTCATAACGTTGATTTCTTTCTCTTGGATGTACCAAGACAAGATACTGCTTCAAACAAAGAGTACATTTTAAGGCAGCTTGAGAGCATAGTCGTTGAGATAGAAAGGATCCTAAAAAAGCGTTTCCAACTGAAAAAACTTGCACAAATACTTCAAATAGAAAGAGAAGCACATGATATACTAAGGGAAATGTACCCAAGACTTTGTGAAGAACCAATAGCGATGAAACTATATCAGCACGTGAATGTTTTATATTCACTTCATATTAACCCAAGTATCGCTATTTTGAAAGCAGCAAAATCCTTACTGAGGGATTATCCCAAGTACAAAAACTCAAAGAAAAGACTTTTATGGTTATACCTTACACCTTATTATGACAATGAACTTTACGAGCTCTTTTCAGAGGATTTTGAATTTGTTATCGCAACGAGTGAACTTGAATGGGATTGGCTGGAGTGGAAAATCGATACACAGAGGCCCTTGGAAACTCTTGCTGATAAATTGTTGAAAAATTATGAAACAGGATCGCTGGAGAAAAGGATACAGCTGATTAAGAAATTAGTTTTAGATTTCAAAGTTGATGGCGTGATACAATTCAACCACTGGGGATGCAAACAGTCTTCTGGTTCTGTCTTTCTAATAAAAGACGAGCTTGAGAAATTAAACGTACCTTTTCTTCCACTCGATGGAGATTGCGTTGATCATACTAACCAATCTGCTGCACAGTATAAGACAAGAGTTGGAGCGTTTATGGAGATGATTCTGTGATAATTTACAATTGCCCACGAGTGCCATTCGAATTCTTTAAAGCCCTAGAAATTCCATACCGAAGGGTTGAGATTAAAGGCTGCGAGTTCGAAGGTTTTCACCCGAATGTTTGCTCTTTTTGCAAGAGAACTGTTGTTGATTTGACAAAAAATGCCATCCTTTTTTGGGTTGATTCCTGTGATTCTATGAGGCGTTCCGCAGATTTTCTCAAAAGAACCAATAAAGTCTTTGAGCTTCACTTGCCGACGGTTGTGAATCAGCACAGCAAAAAGAAGCTGAAGGAAGATCTTGAAAGAATATGGTGTGAACTACAGACGTTCTTCGGAAAGAAAGTAACTACTCAGAAACTTCTCGAGGTTCAAGAAAAGTTCCAGGCAGATTTAAAAAGGCTCGAAAACGCAGTCTATAGCTTTGAATTCGAAATGGCAAAGGTTCTCTACGAAGAACTGACTGCTAATCGATGGGTTGGCACAACTGAAAAAAGTGGCAAACTATTGATAATCGTTGGAGCTCCAATAGATGAGAATTTTGTTCAATCTGTTGAACAAGCCGGTGGATTCGCGATAAACGCAACTTGTTCTGGGCCTTTTGCAATGTTTTCGGAGCTTGTAAACACATCAGATCCTTTTGAAAATGCAGCTCATAGGTTGCTCAACCAGCGACTTTTTTGCGCAAGATCCGCTCAAGAAAGAAAGTTAGATTGGATTTTTAAAAAGTTTGGATCTAGCACAGCTGTTCTTCACACGGTAAAGTTTTGTGATTTCTATTCCTTCGATGAGTCGCAGTTGCGTGCCATGGGAATAAAGTTTGTAGCTATCGAAAATGATCTTTCGAAACCTTCACATCAAGTTAAAACAAGATTGGAGGCTTTGCTTGAAATGGACGAAAAAATTGTTCAAACAAAGAAACCAACACAAGCCAAGTACTTCATAGGTATTGATAGCGGTTCTACGACAACAAAGATCGCTGTGATCGATAAGCAAGAAAACATACTTTACAAGCGTGTGGTGAAAACAGGGCCTTACCCGGTTAAAACAGCTCGTGAACTATTTCAAGCAGCAATAAGTGAGCTACGGATTTCTGAAGACGATGTTTTTGTTGTCTCGACTGGATATGGGAGATCGATGATAGATTTTGCAAATTTGCAGATTACCGAGATAACTTGTCATGCCAGGGGAATCCAACAAATTTTTCCAGAAGCGAAAACGATAATAGACATCGGTGGGCAAGACAGTAAGGTTATCAAGCTGAACGGTAAAGATGTCAAGGATTTCGTGATGAACGATAAATGTGCAGCTGGCACTGGAAGATTTCTTGAAGTTATGGCTAACGTTCTAGATACACCAATTGAAAAGATAGGTGAGCTCTCTTTACTTTCAAAGCAAGAACTGGCAATAAGCAGTGTCTGTACAGTCTTTGCGGAAAGTGAAGTCATTTCGCTAAGATCATCAGGTCACAGTATCGAAGATATTTTGAACGCTGTGCACATGTCAATAGCTCGAAGGTT
>JBEPZZ010000037.1:0-16009 GCA_041640575.1 Pseudothermotoga sp.
CAGTTAATGCCCAGATAATTGCCCCGAAATAGAGAATCAAAGCTATTATTTTCGTAACTAGTTTGGACATGCGAGTTAATTTCCTAATTATATTTGCCAAACCATCCACAATCATTGCACCAATGAAGGTCAACAAAGCAACATTGAAGAAGTTCCTAAAGAGCACTCCAATTGTGAGAAAGATTGCAACGTATAAAAGAGTCAAGTAAAGACCCAATTTTTTGCCCTTCATCCTATATCCTCCCAATTTTACGGGTGCTGCACCAGCAGTTTGATCAGCTAGTTTTTAGCAAGCTTTTCAAGCATTTCTCCAATTATCTTCCTAAAACTTTTCTCACCTTCTGAACCACGCAAGAAACTCACAACTGGTTTGCCGGAATCTGCAAAACTGGCTATCATTGGATCCATTGGTATTTCACCTAGAACGTCTACACCTACTAACTCTGCGAAATTCTTTGCAATATTCTTTCCGAAAGGTTCTATTTTTGCTTTGCATTCTGGGCAAATCAAGTAAGACATATTTATCACCAAACCAAGGACCCTCTGATTCATTTCAAGAACAAAATTTATTGCTCTTGAGACATCATCGATGGCAACTCTCTGAGGGGTGGTAACAACAACAACTCCATCCATTTGGACCGTCTGAAACAAACTCAAAGCTTCATCACCAGTTCCAGGAGGAAGATCAAAGATCAAAAAATCAAGTTCGCCCCAGTCAACATCTCCAAGAAATTGTTGAATAGCGCTGTGTTTAAGTGGGCCTCGCCAAATCAGTGGTTGGCTCTCATCTATAAGCATCGCCATGGAGATAACCTTCAGATTGTTCATGTAGGTTGGCGGCACGATTTTTCCGTTCTCAGACAAGGGTTGATCCACAACGCCAAGCATTCTTGCCACGTTTGGACCGTGCAAGTCTAAATCAAGTAAACCAACTCGAAAACCTTCTTCGATTAAACCAACTGCGAGGTTTACGGAAACTGTAGTTTTTCCAACGCCTCCTTTTCCACTCAGCACAGCTACTTTGTGTTTAATCCTAGACATGCTTTCAGCGATTCTTTTTTCGCGTTCCTTGACTTTTGAGAGTCTTTCGTTTATATCCACATTTTCCACCTCGTTTATATTTTAACATTGAGGTTTAAATGATACAATCAAAAAGAAGGATAGATTTCATATACGCGGAGGGAATGAAACCTGTGTATTTGATTTCACGTGATTTCAAGTTTGATGCCGCTCACAGGTTGGAAAAGTACCATGGGAAATGTGAAGCACTTCACGGACATACTTACAAAATTCGCGTGACCTTAATTGGTTTGCCTGATTCGGAGGGAATGATTGTTGATTTCGTAGAACTTAAGAGGATAGTTCACGAGAATGTACTTTCCTTTTTGGACCATTCGTATTTAAATGAAATCATTGTACAACCTACAGCTGAGAACATTGCAAAATGGATTTGGGAAAAATTACAGACAGTTCTAAATTTTCCCAATTGCAAGCTCTACGAAGTCACTGTTTGGGAAACTGAGGATTGTTTCGTCAGCTATCGAGGTGACTAGATGAAAGACGTTCAAGCGCAACCTGACAACAGAAATATTTATCTTCAAAGAGTTGGCATAAAAGGACTTTTGTACCCTATAACTGTTATGGACCAGCAGAGAGGCTCGCAAGATACTGTAGCAACGATAAATATGTACGTAGACCTTCCTATCCATTTTAGAGGCACCCATATGAGCAGATTCGTCGAAGTTTTGAACAGATACCATTTGGGAATAGATCCAAGAATCTTAGGTGAAATGTTAGAAGAGTTGAGGAAAAAGCTGCGAGCGAAAATCGCAAGGGTCGAAATAGAGTTTCCATACTTTATTGCAAAGAAGTCACCTGTTACAAAAAATGAGGGCTTTCTCAGCTACACTTGCCGGATTGTAGGCCAAAAAACAGAGGACAAATGTGACTTCACGTTTACTGTTGGAGTACCTGTGATGACTCTTTGCCCATGCTCAAAAGAAATCAGCGATCGAGGAGCTCACAATCAGCGAGCAACAGCTTGGGTACATGTAAAGTCGAAAAAATTGATTTGGTTTGAAGAGCTTATTCAGATGGCTGAAAGTTCAGCAAGTGCTCCGATTTTCACGATTTTAAAAAGGCCAGATGAAAAATTTATAACCGAGCATGCCTATGATAATCCGAGATTTGTTGAAGATTTAGCCAGAGAAATAGCGTTGAAATTAAAATCCGATAATAGGATAGAGTGGTACAAAGTGGAAGTGGAAAGCTATGAATCAATTCATGCTCACAATGCTTATGCATGTGTGACTTCGAAAGAAGGTGAAACTGAATGATCGTAAAAGTCTTGGATAAAGGCTTTGTGAAGCTTTTAGATCATCTTGGTAATGATTTAACGGCAGTAAAGGCAGCGCGTGTATCGCATGGAAAAGATCTTTTGGACGAAGAAAGAGACAGGCACTTGATCGAACATTTGCTCAAAAGTGGTCATGAATCACCATTTGAACACATTGTTTTTACCTTTCACATCAAGTGTCCGATTTTTGTCGCTAGGCAGTGGATGCGTCATCGTATAGCTTCATACAACGAATTAAGTGGACGTTACACCCAGCTAAGTGAGGAATTCTACATACCGGATCAGCTTGATCCAAGAATCAAAGGTGATTCGGAACAAAGACAGCAAATACTAGGAACTATCGAGAAAGCTCTCAGAGAATCTTACGAAGCTTATGTAAAATTACTCGAACTGAAAGTTCCAAGAGAAATTGCAAGAATCGTTTTACCAGTCTCTCTTTACACTGAATTTATTTGGTCCGTTAATGCGAGAAGCTTGTTCAACTTCTTGTCTTTGAGAGCCGATTCACATGCCCAGCTTGAGATTCAAGAATATGCAAAAGCTGTAGCAAGTATATTCAAGCAAATTTGTCCGTGGACCTATGAAGCTTTTATCAAGCATCGTTACACTGGTGACTTGCTTAAGGAGGTGGAGTTGTGAAACTGAGTGAAATCTTGGAAGAACTAAAAGCAAATGTATTGACCAATCCGCAAATGGTTAACAATCTTGACTTTGAGTATGTAGCTGCTTCTGACTTAATGAGTGATGTTCTTGCTATAGCTCGTCCAAATATGCTTCTTTTGACTGGTTTGGCAAGTCCTCAGGTTGTTCGAACTGCAGACGTTGTGGGCCTAAAAGCAGTTATTATAACAAGAAGAGATGTTATACCGGATGAAACAATTAAATTAGCACAGTCTTGCGGCATAGTTCTTGCAGGTACAAAGATGACTATGTTTGAAGCTTGCGGAAGATTATACTGTAAGAAACTCAAACCGATTTGGGAAGTGTGATTTGAAGATGGAAAAAGTTCTCGAGAAAGTTCAAAGTTTTTTCATGGACATGCCAATAACTGAGATAATGACTCCAAACGTTGTAAGCATTAAGCCTGACAGAACTTTGAAGCAAGTCAAAGAGATTCTCAGAATAAAAAGAATATCAGGCCTTCCTGTTGTTGATGAAGAACGAAGATTAGTTGGAATAGTTAGCATAGAAGACATTATTAAAGCTTTGGAAAACGGTTATATAAATGATAAGGTCGAAAATAGAATGACGAAAAATGTCGTTTACCTCAATAACACTGACACGCTTAAAGACGCAATAGAGGTTTTTGAAAAATACAGTTATGGTCGATATCCCGTTGTTGACAAGGATATGAAATTAGTTGGAATAGTCACAAAAATGGATGTTTTAACTGCCATTCTAACTAGACTTGGGCTGGTTTACTTACACGACGAACGTAGGAGAGAGGTTTTGGAAAGCAAAGATTACTATGGTAGATCACTTATTACTGGGGAAACGTTAGACAAAGCTGGTGCCGATTTTGTTTTCCTTATAGATTATTTTGATATAAATCTTGCTGGGATAGGTGCTTCGAAGCTGCGTCAATTTTTGCTATCAAAAGGAGTTGATGAAGAAACAGCTCGAAGAGTTGCGATTGCCACTTATGAAGCTGAAACTAATGTTGTAATACACAGTGGCAGCACTGGTGTTATATATTGTTTCATAAGGCCAGATACCATCTATGCACGAGTGGAAGATTCAGGTAAAGGTATAGAAGACATAGAACTTGCCATGAAAGAAGGTTATTCAACTGCTCCTGATTACGTTCGAGAGCTTGGCTTCGGAGCTGGTATGGGAATGGCAAATATGAAGAGATGTTCTGACAACATGGTTGTGATGTCAAAAGTGGGGGCTGGGGTTGTTGTAGAAATGGAATTCAAGAGGAAGGGGGAGCAACGTGAAAATCACTGAAATTATTCAAAGACTTGGTCTGCAAGTTTGTTGTGGTAATTGTGAACAAGAGATTACACATGGTTGTGTTGGAGATCTTTTGAGTGAGGTTATGGCAATGGCAAAATCAAACTCTGTATGGGTTACTGTCCAATCCCATGTAAATATAGTTGCTGTAGCAGCAATCAGTGGAATAAAAGCTATTGTACTTTGTAATGACCATAAGTATTCGGAAGAGACGATAGCCAAGGCAGAACAAGAAGGTCTATGTCTCTTGAGGACTTCTAAAAGTCCGTTTGAAGTAGTTGGAGAACTTTACTTAATGGGTGTCAGGTCGTGAATTTCAAGGCTGATCTACACATTCACTCATGCCTTTCTCCATGTGCAGATATAACGATGGTACCAAGCGTTGTTAAGAAGGTTTGCACAGAAAAGAATATTGATATTGTTGCCATAGCTGATCACAATGGAGCAGAAAATTTGGAAGTATTTCAGAAAAACATGAGAAGTAATTTAGTCCTACCAGCCGTTGAGTTTTGCTCAAAAGAGGAAGTTCATTTATTAGGTTATTTCAGCAGCATCGAAAATGCGCAGAGAATTTGTAAATTGGTTAGAGATCAAATTATTCGATTTCCTTATGACCCTGAGTTGGTTGGTTATCAACTAGTTTTAGGAGATGATGAGGCTTTTATCGGAATGATTGAAGATATATTTCTCGGTGCACCTTCATTGATTTCTTTAGATGAGTTAGTAGGCTTAATCTGCTCTTTTGATGGTATAGCGGTTTACGCGCATGTGGAAAGACAGTTTGGTGTGCTTTATCAGCTTGGAGTTTTCCCAAAGGACGATAGAGTGAAAATAGTTGAAGCAAGGTCAAAAGAAGGGTGGCGTACAGCAAAAAGATCGGGTTACACGGTGATTAGCAGTTCAGATGCACATATGCCTGATCAGATAGGTTGCAGGTACAGCTGGGTGAATTTGGAAAAACTGAGTCTGCAAGATTTGTTCATGGCAATGAAAGTACCGGAAGGGAAGTTGAATTCGATATGGGACTTAGAACAATAGCAGATCACATCATGGATATTGTTCAAAACTCCTTCAATGCCAATGCCAGCAAGGTAACACTTACCATTATCGAAAAGGATGATGGAACCTTCAGATTCAAGATTGAGGACAATGGAAAAGGTATGGATGAGCAAGAACTTCAAAGAATTTTCGATCCGTTTTATACTACAAGAGATCCAAAGATAAGACGCGTTGGTTTAGGATTGCCATTTCTAAAACAAGCTGCTGAACTTAGTGGTGGAAATGTTTCTGTGCAAAGCAAAAAGGGTGTCGGAACGGTTGTCGAAGCAGTCTTTAACACTCGTCACATTGACTGTCAGGAGGTAGGCAATTTAGCTGACGCAATTTCAACTTTGATATTGATGGCTAATGATGTAGAATTTGTTGTGAAAAGGTTTAAAGATGGGGATAGTTATTGTGTATCCAATGTTGAGCTCAAACAAATGCTTGGTGAACTCACATCACCAGTAGTTATAAAGTTTGTTTTTGAATTGATGACGGAACTTGAGGCATCCTTGAAGAAAGAGGGGTGAAGTCATGAAAACTTTTTTCACGGTTGTTTTTTGTTTTATTTTCGCAGCGTTTGCTTTTGGAATAAGGGTTAGCAGCATAAGGTTTGAGGGGCTTCAAACTGTCGAAGAGAGTTATCTTAAGCAATTGGTTTCTGACTATGTGAATGTGGAACTCAACGATAAAGGTGTCCAGGATATGCTTAGGAAAATTTTCGATACCGGTTATTTCTCATCACTCACCCCGAATTTTGTTTTTGATGGTGTATCCTATACTCTTGTGGTTAAACTCGAAGAGAATCCCAAAATTTCTGATTGGAGGCTCGATATTACAGGTCCGGGTTTGGTAAATAAGAGTGACTTGGAATCCGTGGTAACGGTTGAAAAAAACAAAGCACTTAATTTGAATAAAGTCCGCGAATCTTTGCAGAAAATAAAGTCAGTTTATGATTCTGCGGGATATTTCTTGATAGAGGTTGGAGGAGATTTAGATAAAGATGTTTATGTACTCAAGGTAGTTGAGTATGCACTTTGGGAAGTTTACTTTGATGGCGAAATCGAAGGCATTGACTTCTCAAAAATTAGAAAGGAAATGACGGTTGATACACTCAAAGATTTCTACACAACCCCCTCTTTTTTAAGGATTTTACTTAAGGACATAAAAAAGTGTTATCCAACAACCTCAAAAATTTCTGAAATACTTTCGACGCTAAGTAAATATGTTTATTTTGCTCCAGAAACTTCGCTAGATTTTGAGCCTGTAAGCATACCAGGTGTGAAAGAACGAGCCGTTCGTATGAAGATAAATGTGGTTCAGAGAAAAATTATCGTTCAACCAAAAAGTTTTAATGAGATTCGACTAGCGGGAAATTCTTTAATATCTTCGCTCGAACTGCTTAGGATCAGCAAGCTCGTTGAAGGTCAAGTTTATTCAAACAGTGATATTCTAAAAGCCATGCAGTCGATTACAGAGCTTTATGATCAAAAAGGATTTGTGGGAGTTTCAGTTCAAGCAAAAGACTTAGGGAATGTCTTGGAATTCCAGATTTTTGAAAAATACGTAAAGGACATTCGTTTCGATGGGATGACTTTAACAAAGCCTTATGTGATAAAAGATCTTCTAACTTTTGAGAAAAATGAACCATTGAAAAAACAAGATTTTTATGACACCATGTCTGCTCTTAACAGAACTCAGTTTTTTGAATCTGTCTCGGTATATCCAGTAATTCAAGACGATCCAAGACACGCAACCATCGTCATAAACGTAAAGGAAAAAGAAAGAAAATTCAATCTAACTGGTGGTGTTGCCTGGACTCCACCTGCTTCAGGACTTGAGTGGTATCAAGGGTTTGCGGGGCAAGTTAGTCTGTCAACGATTAATCCGTTTGGTTATGGAGAAAGCTTTTCCTTTGAAGGTGAACTTGGATTTTCATCGGCTAAATTGGATTTCACCTTCTCTATAAGGCGCCCATTTGATATCCCAGCTATACTTGGAGCAAACGTTTCGTATCAGAAGAACTATACGGTTGATTCTACTGCTGTGACCTTTGACAAATTCAAAGTAGGTGGGTCTTTCTCAACATTAAGATTATTTGGTCACAGTCTTGGCTTTGGGACAAACTATGAGTACAGATTCTTTCCTCTAACACCCCCGATACAAGAAAATACTTTGATTCTTTCAGCAAGTTATTCTTATGACACACGAAACAATATTTTGTTTCCAACAGAAGGCCAGTATATGTCGATTGGATTGGACAAGTCAGGTTTGTTTGGGATACTGGATGACAGAAGTTATTGGAAAGCAATACTTGATGCAAGATTTTTCACACCATTGTTGAACAACGATATCGTACTGGCGTTTAGAGTCTACGGTGCTTCGCTGTTTTTTGAGAATTACAAGTACAAAAACGATTTTGAGGCAGCAAGTGTGCCAGAGAGTGCATACGGTGAGTATATATTGTTCCATGGTGTGAATTCCGTAAGGGGTTTGTCAGCAGGCAGAGCAAAAGCTGGGGTTTTGGCAAGTGCTGAGTTGAGGTATGATTTAAAATCCCAGGTTCTTCCTATGTATCTTGTTGGATTTGTCGATGCAGGTGGTACTGGAACTTCCTTATCTAATGTGGCATTAAATCTCACTGCTGGTCCTGAGTTGGATGTTGTTATACCTATGTTTGGTGCACTTAGCTTTGGTGTTGCCTATCATTTTGATGGAAATTGGGCTTGGGAGAATTTCAAAACATTCTTTAGGCTTGGATCAACTTTCTGAGAATGAAAAAGCAACAGTGAGATACAAGGAGCATTGTTCAAAGTCCTTGTGGTAAACGAGCAATAGTGTGTTATAATTGGCAAAGGGTGTGGTATTTTGCCTAAAAGCATGACAGGATACTCAAAATCGCAAAAGACATCCAAGGATTGGCGAGTTACCTGTGAAGTAAAATCTCTGAATTCAAAGTATTTGACTGTTGATCTATCTTTACCTCAGTTCTTGTTTGCAGCTGAGGGTGAACTAATTCAAATTGTTCAAAATCACATAAAAAGAGGAAAGGTGTCAGTAAGGATTTTTGTTGAATTCTTAGCCTCTCTGGATGCTGTAAAGGTGGATTTTGGTCTTGCAAAGAGTTACCACAGTGCGCTTGATCAACTTGTTCATGAGCTTGGAATTCCTGAACCAGTTAATTTGGAAAATCTTTTGAGGTTCAAAGAAATAGTTCGATTTGAACTTCCCGATGATCAGCGAGAAGCTGTCCTAATTGAAGTAAAGGAACTTTTGAATGAAACGTTAGCATCTTTGAACACTGAAAAGCAGAAGGAAGGAGAAAGATTATCAAAAGATCTTCAAACGATGCTAAGTAATATGGAGAGATTAACCTCAAGAATTGAGATAAGGTTTAAAGAAATCCAACCATTAGTAAAGGAAAAACTCATAGAAAACGCAAGATCACTCTTGAACGAGAATGTCCCAGTAAATGAGGTACTAATTGAAAATGCTGTGGCTCTATACATTCAAAAGATAGACATTCGTGAGGAATTAACAAGGTTGATCACTCATTTTGAAAGAGCTCGGCAACTTTTGCAATCTCAAGATCCGATTGGAAATCACCTAGACTTTCTGGCTCAGGAAATGAACAGGGAAATAACCACTGTACTTTCTAAATCTCAAGATAGCGATATAATCGATGCTGCTTTGAATTGTAAGGTCCTGATATCACAGTTCAGGGAACAAATTCAGAATCTCGAATAATATTGAGGAGGTGCAGCGCGAATGTATGGTTTGATAAACATAGGTTTTGGGAACGTTATTTCTGGAGATAGGGTAATAGCAATCGTTAATCCTGAGTCTGCACCTTTGAAAAGGCTTAAAGAGGAAGCAAAGGGTGAAGGGAAGCTGATAGATGCAACGTATGGTCGTAAAACGAGAGCCATTTTGATAACCGATAGTAACCATATAATTCTGAGTGCCATTCAACCGGAAACAATAGCACAACGTTTTAAACAATCCCTGATAGAAATTGAGGAAAGTTTGAGTAAAGTGAGGTAGAAACGTGAAAGGTGTTCTGTATGTAATAAGCGGTCCGTCTGGTGTTGGGAAAACGAGCATAATTGAGGGCACACTCAAACGAGTACGTAACTTAGTTTTTTCAGTGTCTTTCACAACGCGGCAGAAAAGAGCAGGTGAAATTGAGGGAAAAGATTACTATTTTGTCGATAAGGAAACTTTCCAAGAAATGGTTCGACGTGGTGAATTTCTCGAATGGGCAGTTGTGCACGGTAACTACTACGGTACACCAAAGAAATTCGTTGATGAAAACTTGCAAAAAGGGTTGAATGTACTTCTTGATATTGACGTTCAAGGTGCTATGAGTGTTATGGAGAAAACAAATGATGCTGTTTATGTCTTCATAGCTCCTCCCTCTTTCGAGACACTTAAACAGAGACTTAGCAAGCGTGGAACTGAAAATCCGGAGGATTTACAGAAACGACTTGAAGATGCGAAAAAAGAGTTATCCTATATCACGAAGTTTGAGTATATAATTGTCAATGTTGACTTAAACGAATCGATAGACCAGCTATGTTCTATCATTGTTGCAGAGCAGCTCAGAGTCAAAAGATTTGTGGAAAGACTTGGAGAGTACAAAATATTTGAAGATGGAGGTGGATCATTTGCCAGGTACAATATTTAACTATGACTATCTTTCGAAAAAGATACCATATAGGTATGCAGTGCCGATTGCGGTTGCAAAGAGAGGAGAAGCTCTTAAGGAGTACGCCAAGCCTTATGTAAAAACTGAAGATAATAACCCAGTTTCGATAGCTTTCAAAGAGCTGCAGGAAGGTTACGTAAGAATAAAGAACGAGGAGATTCTGAGAATACTCTTACCCGAGGTTCGATAACCGTGAAAATTTTGTTAGGAGTAACAGGTTGTATAGCTTTGTACAAAGTAGTTGGGTTGGTTAGCTCGCTTCGAAAAGCAGGCCACGATTTGGCTATTGTAATGACTCAAAGTGCCGAAAAACTTGTTTCGAAAGACCTTTTTTCAGCTGTTGGGAATTGTCCAGTATACACGGAAAGAGACACTTTTGATATAAGGAAGGGTTGGATTCCTCACACTGAACTCTCAAAATGGCCAGATGTACTTGTGGTCGCACCAGCGACGGCAAATACCATAGCCAAAATAGCCAATGGTATAGCCGATAACCTTTTAACAATGATTTGTCTTGCTTACAATGGCGCAGCTAAACTCATTGTGCCGGCGATGAATTATAGGATGTATGAGAATCCCATTACACAAAAGAACATAGCTGCTTTGAAGGAGCTCGGTTGGTGGGTTTTGGAACCATCAGTCGGACATCTTGCATGTGGAGAGTATGGAAAAGGAAGGTATCCTGAGAATGAGATGGTTGAAGAAGCTATAGAAATCCTTGGCGCTGAGAAGAAATTAGCTGGGATGAGACTTTTAATCACCGCAGGGCCAACATGGGAGGCTATTGACCCAATTAGAATTGTTTCTAATCGTTCCAGTGGAAAAATGGGATATAAGCTTGCGAAAGTAGCAGTCAGAATGGGAGCTAATGTGACGCTAATTTCAGGACCGAGTTGCTTGCCAGCCCCATATTTTGTAAGCGAATTTGTGAAAGTCGAGAGTTGTGAGGAAATGTACAGGGAAGTTATGAGTAGATTTCAATCCGTTGACGCAGTCATCATGGCTGCTGCTGTTGCTGATTATAAACCGTCAACTGTTAGCAATCAGAAAATAAAAAAAGATTCAGACATGCTTGTTTTGAACATGGAAAAGACCAAAGACATATTATCGGATCTTGGTAAGATTAAAGGTGATAAAATTCTTGTTGGCTTTGCAGTCGAGACTTCCAATCTTGAGGAGTACGCAAAATCGAAACTTTTTTCAAAGAATCTGGATATGATAGTTGCTAACCAAGCAAGCGCAATGTCGAGCGACGAAAATTCTGTTGTTATTTTCAAATCTGATGGAACTTCCAAACAAGTTGGGCCTGATGAAAAAGAGCGTATTGCTTTTGCTATTCTTGACGAGCTTTCTCTCATTTGGAATCGATCATGAGATAGTCTTCCATTGGTTTGAAAGTGATCGTATCTGCATTTCAACCCAGAGCTTTTACACTCCGTCAAACATGCAAAAAATCTATTTGTTCACACAAACGGGTCACAGATTGCCGGAAGAAAAAAATTCCGCTGGATATGTTTTTGACGTTTCAAGAACAGATTGGTTCATTCCTGAGGTCTTCGGTACAAGCGTTCTTGGATCGACGATGACGGGAGCAAACCCCCAGATAGTTTACCTATCTACTTTAAGATCTCAGCCGGATATTTTTGTTTTCTCGGATGTTCGGAACGACAGGACGTATGTAATTGTGAAAATACCTCAGGGATGGCTTTTAGAAGAATGCATCTTACAAAATGTGCAGTTCAAGAAATTTTCATATGGAGACTATTTATACCTCTACTCGGCTAGCAAGTTAGAGGACGGCATACACAAATTGATCTTGAATTTTCGACTTCCTTATGAAATCAAGAAAACCTACTCACAGGAGTTATTTATATTTAACTCAGTTGTGAACATTTTGCGTGGGGGTATGGAACCTTATGTTATTGAACCGGTGGCACCTTACCAACATGTGGTTCAACGAGGGGAGACGCTGTGGGAGATAGCGACAAAATACGGCTTAAGGGTTTCGGATCTAGAAATAGCAAACAATCTGCCGGATGGAAACCGCATTTTAGCTGGTTCAGTACTGAAAATAGCTCGTGTACGTTTCCTGGAGTCGCTAACAACTATAGTTATAAACACTCGAATATCGAGGCTTGCTTTATATTATGACAACAAGTTGGTCAAAACCTTTCCAATAGCCGTTGGAAAAAGTGATACAACACCGCCAGGAACATATTGGGTAATGAAAAAGGAAATTGACCCGGCATTGTACTGGTACGGTGAGTACATACCTCCAAGATCACCCATAAATGGTCTTGGCACCCGTTTTTTGCAACTATCAAATCCGACCTATGGCATACATGGTACAACAAAACCGTGGGAGATAGGAAAAAGAATCTCCCACGGTTGCATACGTATGTTTAATCAAGATATAGAAGCTATTGACGCTTTCATTAACGTTGGTACTAAGGTAATCGTTATCAGAACAACTGAAGATTTCCCAGAAAATCTCCAGAACTTACCTTAAAACCTTCCGCCTTTTTTCTCTGCTCTCTTACGATATTCCGCGAATTTCTTTTCACTGTCTCTCAAAAACTTTGCCAACTTCTTTTCAAATTCAGCTTTTGAGGTTGATTTCTGCTGCTCTGCTTCCATTTTTTGCTCTTTCAAAGAAAGTTCCCATTTTCCATCTTTTGTTTTTCCTACAACTTTTGCTTCAACTTCTTGACCTTCCTTGAGAAAATCTGCCACGTTTTTCACATACTGATTCGATATCTTTGAGATGTGTATAAAACCAGGTTCGCCGTTTTCTAAAGTAACCATTGCTCCGAATTTTGTTATTTGAGTTACTTTACTTTTGACGATGTCTCCAACCTTTGCCACAAATGCCCCTCCTCAAAAAGTTTTATGGCATTAATATTCCTTACCCTGATACTTTTTGCGGAACTTTTCGATTCTACCCTCAGTGTCAATCACAAGCCCGGCCCCACTCGCACCCTTGTATAGAGGATGACAGTTGGAGCAAACGTCTATTCTAACGTTTTGACGAGCAGTGTAAAACTTGTGTTCCGCTCCACAAGCACATTTGACTGTCACAAGTCTCAATTCAGGATGAATTCCTGCCTTCATGTCTTAAATCACCTCTTCGTTGAATTCATACTGATCATAAAATTCAATCAAATTATACCATAAAAACGAATTTTTCAACTATCAACTTGTAAATAATATCACACAGATAATATTGTCAAATGCATTTGAGATTTGTTTTTACAAATTGTTAAGCCGACTTTGAGAAGCAATAGAATTGAGTATAACCGTGACTGAACTCATTATCATTGCTAATTCGGCAATCAGCGGATGAAGTAAACCCATCATTGCAGCAGGTATGGCCATAACGTTATAAACGAAAGCCCAAAGTAAGTTATATTTAATCGTTGAAAATACCTTTCTTGAAATCTTTAAGATCGTGCTTACGTTCTGCAAACCTCCATGTATAATGACAGCATCAGCACTAGTTAATGCAAGGTCTGTAGCTGATGCGACGGCTATTCCAACATCAGCCCCTTTTATTGAAGCTGCATCGTTTATTCCATCTCCTACCATGGCTACTTTTCCATGCCTTGCTTGGTAGTTTCTTACGATAGAAAGTTTTTCATCGGGTTTGACTTCCGAGTAATACTCATCAATTCCCAATTCTTTTGAAACGTATTCAACGTTTTTGTGGTTATCTCCACTTATTAAAACTGTTTTTACACCAAATTTTTTCAGTTCATTTATAGCAATTCTTGCATCAGACCTTAACACGTCTTTCAACCTGATTACACCAACCCTTTGACCATCCTTACGAACTTCAACTATGATTTCAACCTGATCGTTAAAGTACTTTGAGCCATCCTTAGGTTTACCTATTGAATAAATCCGACCATTTACAATTCCTTGAACACCTTCTCCAGGTGTTTCAATAAAATCTGCAACTTCAACATACTTCTCAGTTAAAGTCGATATAGCTTTTGCCAAAGGATGATTGGAGAACCTTTCTATCGATGCAACGGCCACTATATCTTCTGGTGTAAGATCGTGATGAACCACAGCTAATTTTCCCTCGGTTAATGTACCTGTCTTGTCAAAGAGAACTACCTTGATATCTTTACTGGTTTGTATAACTTCGGCATTTCTTATCAATATGCCTTTTTTTGCCGCAACAGTTGTTCCTATCATCAAGGCCATTGGGGTTGCGAGGCCAAGTGCACACGGACATGCAATGACAACGGTCGAAATTGCTGCAAAGATAGCAAAATTTGTTGCACCATAACTGGTTCGCAACCACGGAACTGCTGCTGCCAAGCTTTCTATATAGGGTTTTAAAGGTTGATAACTTATAATCCAAAAAGCAAATGTAAAAGCCGAAAGGAAAAGTATAAAAGGAACAAATTTGGCTGTTATTCTATCGACGAGCGCTTGAATTGGTATTTTGGATCCCTGAGCGAATTGAACTAGTTCCAACATTTGTTCAAGAAAAGAATCTTTACCAACTTTTGTTGTTTTTATCTTAAGGATCCCAGATAGATTCATTGTACCTCCGACGACTTCTTGGTTTTCGGTTTTCAAGACCGGTATCGATTCTCCACTCACAAGAGATTGATCAACCCAGGATTGACCCTCTAGAACTATACCATCGACGGGAATAACATCGCCAGGCTTTACCAAAACAACTGAACCTTCTTTTACGGCTTCTACAGGCATAATTAATTCCTTGCCTTCATGAAGAACAACAACTTCTTTAACCTTGAGTCTGAGGAGTGATTCAATTTGTTTTGAGGCCTTATCTCTCAAATAAGATTCTATGAATCTTCCAGTTAAATGAAAGGTCATTATCATTGCTCCAATTGCCGCAAAAGATTCAATTTCGAAACCAAATAATTTCAGAATGCCAGTTAGCCATGCGGAAGCCGAACCAAAGACAATTAGACAGTCCATGTTCATATGCTTGTGACGCATCGCGATGATTGAGCTTTTGAAGGTTTTTCTACCTATTAAGAAAATAATTATTGCTGAAATGAGCAGTTCTAATACTGAGAAATAATGAGATTCTTGGAAAACCATATGTTGAATCATCAGAACGATTAATGGAATGGTTAGGAGCCAACTAAGTACAAGGTTGTTTCTAGCCTGCTGGTATCTTTTTGCTTCGATGTTCTTGCCAAAATCTAAGGATGCTTCATATCCAACTTTTTCAACAGTGGATCTAATCACTTCGAATGGAATCTCTTCTTTAGCAACGATGAAGGCTGTGGAGGTGGAAAGATTTACTGAAGCAAACTCTACTTGTGGAATTTGTTTCAAAGCTTTTTCGACGATATTTGCGCAATTGGTGCAGGTCATTCCAAGAACTTTAAAACTCAGTTTGGTTTTTTCCATTATGACCACCCAATATGATCATAAAGCAAGATGAATAAAATTCAGACAAATTTACTTAGATTTTTGGGTATGTGTAAAGTAGTGGTAAAGTTATCACAGTATTTCGATCGGACCAAGCGGACAAATTCTTTGTTATGTTAACTTCTTTAAGCTCTCGTAACTCAAATGTAACAGTAAACAGCGATAGAACCAGCGGAAGTTTCTGATAAAATTTTTTTACGGAATAACATTTGATAACTTTTAGAAAAAAATATTATTTGAAGTTCAGACTTTTATCAGAAAGGAGTGCTTTCAGTTGCCTAAGAAAAGAGTCTTTGTAACAGCTCTTTCCTTTTCAAAGTATTGCAAAGAACCGAAGGAATATTTGGAAAAGCATGATGTGGAGTTAATTTGGAACCCACTTGGTAGACCACTGAAAGAACACGAATTAATCATGGAAATTGAAAAGGTTTCTCCTTTACATGGCATGATTGTTGGAGTTGACCCAATAACCGAAAAGGTTATGGAAACTGCTAGAGATCTTATGATAATTGCAAAGCATAGATCGG
>JBEPZZ010000038.1:0-15817 GCA_041640575.1 Pseudothermotoga sp.
TGTACCGCCTCTGTCGCACAGATAACCATCTTGAAGAGTCCCGGTACCAATCAAAGCCATAGCAAAATCTGGTGCACCTGCAACAATCGCTGTTTCTGGTGACAAACCGAGAATCTTCGCCGAAATTTTGCTTATTTTCGAAATAATCTGACCAGTTGGTACCAAGGTTGGCATGAGAAATTTTTTGTCCAAGTTGAATTTTTCAAGATCCTCTCTGTACCACGGCAAATATCCTCTTTTTGGAAAAGTTGCATTTACCAACTCGCTTGTGAGTTTGAAGATAATGTAATCGCTTGGTTGAAGGAGGAATACTTGTTCTTGGATCAAATCTTTGAAAAACATAAGGCGGGCTAAGCTTAGTGCCGTTTGTTCGTCGATACCTTGTGAAGTTATTTCTCTCAGTTTTTCGATTCCTCTTCTGTCCAGCCAAGTTACCGCGTTAGTTACGGTATTGCCGGATTTTGAAACAAAAACCACAGTAGGACCTTGGCCAGTCACGCATATGGCACTTATTTTGGATTTGAATTGTTCATCAATTTTGTGAAAACTCTGAACAATTGTTCTCCACCATTTTTCCGGATTGATTTCGTGTATATCGTCTCGAACCGATTGAACGCATCGCTGTTGATATGCGAAAACCTTCTCCCCATTTTCGTTAAAGAGAGCAAGTTTCACATTAGTTGTTCCAAGGTCTATTGCAGCGAAGAGCTCAGAAGACACCTTTATCTCCCCTTCCCCTTCTTTTGTGAAGCAAGACTTGCTCGAACTGTTTATATTTTTGTGTCATCCTTTCTTTTTCCAAGTCCATCATAGTGATAACTATTGTATCCACTATAAGAAGCTGCAGGTATTTGGTTACGACACCACCTTCAGGGAACACTTCATCTTGTAGATAACATGGTATAAGAAGATCGCAGGTTTCCGCAATTTTCGAACTTGGTGGTGCTATTCCAACTATTGTTGCCTTAGCGGTTTTTGCAAATGTAATTGCGTCCAGCATATCGGTTGACGAGTGACTGCTCGATATCGCAATCACACAGGAGCTTGCGGGGAGATTTGAAGTGGAAATGCTTTGAAGAAAAGGATTATCAAAGAAATTTACCTGAAATCCAAGTTGTTTGAGTTTCAAAAATAGGTCTCTTCCGGCTATTGCATCAAAACCATATGCTAGAATTTCAATAACAGAGCTTTGAAGTATTGTCCTTCCAACTTTCTCGATATCCTGTCTTTGGATTAACGAAAGCGATTGTTCAACGTTTTTGAAGATAAATGCCAGCAGATTCTTTGCAACTAAAGAGAGTTTCTCTCCATCTAGTTTCATGGTTTGAAATAGTTGTAATTCTTGTGCCAGGGCTATTTTGAGTTCTCTAAAACCAGAGAATCCCAATCTCCTTGCAAATTCAAAAACTGTTGATGGAGAAACGCTTGTTGCCTGGGCAAGTTCAACAATACTCATTTGTAAAACCTTGTCAGGGAACTGTAAAGCAAAATCGGCTATCGTCTTTAGGTTTCCACTTAAATTCGGAAGTTGTTCACGAATGCATTGAAAAAGACTTTTGCTGATACTCATGGATTTTCTCTCCTTTTCGAAGAAATAATTAGCACAAGAAGCGTGAAAAGAAATGGAAAGGAGAGCAGAAATTCCTGGGGTAAATGCGATAAAACTTGCATAAAATTGGTCAGAGCTGAAGCAAAACCAAACAGTATAGTTACTGCAAAAAGTTTCCAGGCGCTATCCTTTGCCATCACGACAGCTACAAGTGCGATCCACCCTCTACCACTTGTCATTCCTGTCACGAAGGCTTTTAATGGCAAGGATAAAGAAGCCCCAGCTAAGGCACCGAATAAGCCAGATATTGTGTAAACGTAAAAGAGATTTCGCTCAACATCTATTCCAAATCTTCTCGCCAACTCAAATCCCTTTCCAACTGCTTTTATTCGATATCCAAAATTAGTCTTTCCTAGAATTATCCAGCTGAGAATCACAGATCCTATAGCCATCAATTCCATGACATTGTATCCGTTAAAAACAGCTGTTAGAGAAGATTTGGTATTGAAAGACAGAGTTGGCAAAGATTTCAATTTCTCAAATACTATTGTACCCTTCAAACCAAAAAGCTGATCAGGTAGAAAGACGGTTAAACCTGCTGCCATCAAATTTGTTGCTAAACCGAGTATGAAGAGATTGGCTTTCAATTTTAGATGTATGAATATCATAAGCAGCGCAAATGCTACGGACACTAAGCAACTAAGGATGGTTCCAAGAAATAGGCTAGATGTGCTTTGGGCGAAAAAGGGAGTTAAGAAGGCTGACAAAAGCATCAATCCTTCTAATCCTATATTCAGGGTATTAGTGATGTTGGTAAATAAACCAGCCAACCCCGCGAAGATTATTGGTACAGCTGCCGAAAAGCTCATTTTGACCAGTTCGATCACTTTAAGCCTCTCCTTTTAAAGTTTACTAGTGCTTCTGCCGTGACAAGATAAAATACACTGGCCTGAACAAGTTTAGAAACTTCTGGAGTGGTATTTGCAAAGATGGAAGCAACCTGTGCTCCCGTCTCTAAGTATGAAAAAAACAAGGCACTGAAAATAACAAAAACAGGTCTATTTCTAGCAAGTAAAGCAACAGCAATACCATTCCAACCGTATCCAAAAGAAAATCCTTTGACCATTCTTCCATGAACAGCCATTACATCAATAATCCCGCCAAGTGCCGCTAATCCACCGCTCAAAGCAGAACCAATTAACCAAGCTTTTTCAACATTTACTCCTGCGTAACGTGCAAACGTGAAATTCTTTCCTGTTAACCTAAGCTCGTAACCAAGTGTTGTTCTTGAAAAAAGAACTTCAAGTAATACGGCAGATAATACAGCCATTAAGAAACCAATGTGCACATTGAGGAGAGGAAGTGTTGGGATGGTGAATTTCAAATACCTTGTTGCCGTCAAAGCAGCCAGCGGATCTCTCAGAAAAGCGTTTAGAAGATAATTTACCACATGGATCAGTGCTTGACTAAGAAGGAAACTGGATATTAACTCGTTGATTTTGGCTTTAACTTTAAGCAACACTAATAGAGAAGCTACAGCAACGCCAACGAAGAAAGCAGTTACGATTGAAGGTAGAACACCGAAACGGTTGTTAAATGACAATGCGACGAAAGTTCCAACAAATGTGCCAAAGTAAAGCTGTCCTTCTATGCCAATGTTGAAAATGGATGTGTTAAAAGCGCAGGCAGCAGACAATCCGGTGAAGATCAAAGGAACAGCACCAATCAAGATTTGTGAAAGGAAATAACTGTTTTTAAGAGGAACTAAGAAAAAAGAACGAATAGCAAGATTTGGTTCATCACTGATGAGCCATAGAATCACCGCACCAAAAGCAACAGCAAAAACCAATGTGATTATGCTGAGCCAAGGCAACTTCAAGCTCTCACCCACCGGCAGAACTAGCAGCCATTAAGGTCGAGAAAATTTTTTTCTTGGTCGTTTTTTGATTCACCATCTCCGCAACGATTTTACCTTGAACGATAAAGAGGAATCTATCACAAATTTTTATGATTTCATCATAGTCGTTTGAAGATATAATAACGGAACTACCTGCTCTTTTCATAATCTGTAGGCGTTTATAGAACTTCATGATTGACCTGACATCCAATCCAGCTGTTGGTTCGCAGGCAAGTAGAAGTTTTGGGTTTTCGTAAGTTTCCCGGGATATTATCAATTTTTGAAGATTACCTCCAGAAAGAAATCTAACTGGTTGTTTCGGTGAACTGACTTTAACATCAAAAAGACTTAGAACGTCTTTGGTAAACTGTTCGCATTTTGCCAGTGATAACCACCCCATCTTGGAGAAATCTAGATATCTTGTAGCAACAATGTTTTCCAAAATTGAACTATCCAAAGAAATCCCTTCAGCTGTTCTATCCTCAGGAATATAGCTTATCCCAAGCTTTCTAATTTCCCTGGTTGTCAAACCATTCAGCATTTTTCCAAAGAAGAGTATTCTTCCAGCTGATATTTCTTTCAACCCCATTATTGATTGGAATAGTTCTTTTTGACCATTGTTTGTGAAGCCAATTAATCCAACTATTTCACCAGCATTTAAAGAAAAAGAGACTCCCCTGAGTTTTCCATCTTTCGTATGAAGGTTCTCTATTCTTAGGATTTCCTCACCTTTTTGCCAATCATTTTGCAGATGTAATGGTTCATATTCTCCAACCATAGCGCTGATCAACTCATCTTTGGTGGTTGACTTTGTGCTTTTTGAGAGTATTGTATTCCCGGTTCTTAAAATTGTCACATGATCAGCAACTGCAAGGACTTCATCAATATTGTGCGTAATTAGGATTACCGTGTGGTTAGCATCTCTGAGTTTTCGGATCGTTTCTTGAAACTGTGAGAAATCTTCTTCAGAGAGGTACGAGGTAGGTTCGTCGAAGATGATTATTCTTGCACCATGAAGCAATGCTCTTAAAATTTCGACTTTTTGTTTTTCAGCAAGGCTAAGGGCTCCAATTTTTCGGTCTGGATCAATGTAAAGGCCCGATTTTTCCATCGTTTCGATCAACAATCTTTTTGCTTTTTGATAGTTCCAGAGAAACTTAGTCGGTTCTTCACCGACCATCACGTTTTCTAGGACAGTGAATTCATCGATGATGGAGAGATTTTGATGAACCATAGTTACTCCTGCTTTCAAAGCGTCTTTTGGAGATTTTGGGGAGAATGTCCTTCCAAAAACTTTTATGATTCCCCTATCTGGTTTCTCGAGACCCACGAGAATTCTCATCAGAGTAGTCTTTCCAGCGCCGTTTTCACCAAGCAACGCGTGTATGGTGCCTTCTTCAACGAAAAGGGAGGCGCCGCAAAGCGCCTTCACCCCAGAGGATTGAAAAGTTTTGTGAATATCGGTCATTTGAATGGCATATACTTTCATTTTAAAATCTTGATCTTTCCTTCTAAGATTTCTTTGTAAAGCTGTGACATCTTGTCTCTAATATCTTGTGGAACATGTCTAATGTAATTTTCATCATCAAAGGTGAAACTTATAGCATTTTCCTTTATACCCCAAATCTCAGTTGTACCGAACGGCAATTTACCAAGATAAGCTCTTCTTAATATATCGTAAACTGCATAATCAACTTTTTTGAGAGCACACGCAAGAATTGTTCCTGGTGCGATGGATATGTAATTTGCGTCGACGCCCACGACGTATTTATTCATTTGTTTTGCCATCTGGATTGCTCCCATCCCACTTCCTCCACAGATGAGCAGGATAACATCGACATTCTGAGAAAATTGTGCTCGTGCAAGTTCTGCACCTTTAGTTGGATCGGACCAGCTGCCAACAACGGAAAAGATCACTTCGACATTTTCATCCACCATTTTTGCGCCGACTTCGTATGCTGGTTTCATTTTATTTGTCATCGCTGGATAAATATCTCCTGCAATAAGTCCGACTTTTAGATCTGGATTTGCGCCCGGCATATTACTCTTTGTGACAAGTGCTGCAAAATAGCCAGCAAGGAGAGTCATTTCATCGTCTCTAAAACCAAGTGAAAAGACGTTAGGCAAAATTGGTGCAATTCCATCCACTAGCACAAATTTTTGTTTTGGATATGCTTTTGCTGCATTTTCAACACTCTTCGGCATTCCTTCGGTAAATGTTACTATTACATCGTATTGTTGCGTTGCTGCCAAACTTATCAACGTTGGTTCCCATCTGGCCATGTTATAACCGCCCTCGACTATCTTTACTTGAAAGCCAAACTGTTCGGCAGCTTTTTTTGCCCCTTCCACAGCCAATTCATATATTGGATTACCAGCGACTTCTCCTGTGATGAGCAATGCTGCACGAAAAGCAAATACACTAAACGCAGTGATCAAAATGAATAATACAAGAAATTTTCTCACAAGCTAGCACCTCCTGTATAATCATAATGAAGATGGAACAGTGTACCGAAATTATTTCGATAATTACCGAAATTATTTTATAAGACATCCTGCTGTGATTCAATGCACAGTTTTCCAAAAAATGTGTTATCATTTTTTTACATTATGCACCATTCTTGTATTCATTCTTTTTTCGTGTTATTCTATTAGCCGTATTCATGTTTCCTAGCAATACACTGGGAAATTGTGAACGTATAAATCTGAAAGGGAGCTGATTTTATGGACAAAGAGGATCTTGAAGTTTTTGTTCTAACTGATGAAAATGGTCAGGAACACCATTTTATCTTGCTAGCAGAAATCCAAGACAACAATAAGAAGTATTGGATCTGCGAAGAAATCATGGTTGATGACGAAGGTCGAATTGAAGAATTTGGAGAAGTCTATCCTTTCCTCTTGAAAGAAGATGAAAACGGTGGTTTGTTCGTTGATTCCATAGAGTCGGAGGAAGAATTTGAAAGAGTTTCCAAAGCGTGGAATGAGCTACTTGAGAAGGATGAAAATTTAAGAGCTATGTTCAGCCCGGATGATTATGAACACGAACATGATGAAGAACACCACCATGACCACGACCATGAGGATGAATAATCAGTTTTGAAATTACTTGCTCGAGTTGGTTTTCTCGGTTTTTGGAAATTCAAAGAAGCTTGGAAAGGATATTTTAGCTCCATGAGAATTTTGTGAATATGGATCGAAAAAAGAATGAAGCATCTTTTCATTGCCAGAGTTAGGGCTTTACTATTTAAATCTAACGAGAAAAGATCTTATAAAGCAATTAAAAACGGGGCGAGTGCCCCGTTAACTACATTTTGACCAACCGCAAACTTTGCATGATACGCATCCTTCTTGCTTAATGAGAGAATTCTTCGACAAACAACTTGGACAGTAAGTATTTCCATCCAAATCCACATAATAGCCTTCTCTCCATTCAAGTTTGTTTGCTAAGACGAATTTTTCGACTTCTTCTGGTGATTTCATCGTTCCATCGATATGTATGACCTCTTGCTGAACTTGTTCTTGCCCACCCCAGAGTTCTTCGAAGTCCTCAATTGCCTTCTTGATTTCCATACCTACGTTCTTAACGTAATCACCTTTAACTTTTGCCAATTGCTCAATTATTTCGTCAACTGATACTCCAGCTCTAAGGGCAGTCGACGAGAGTCTTCCAATTGCTTCTGCCGTTTCAGTTCCATTTGACAAGAAAATTTCTATAGCTTCGCCTGAATCGTCAAACGAAACTGTTATGTATGTCGTTCCCGAAGCGCTTTTGTACTTTCGAGTTACACTTCTGAGAGTCTCTTTTCTAGGTCTTGCCCTGAGTTTTCTCTTCTCGTCCAGTATGAAGAACTGAACTTTGGGAGCTTCCTTTGTTTTAAGCGTTTTTGTGGAAGTCAGTACCTGCGTCTGGAGTGAGCCATCTCTATAAACTGTTAGGCCGCGTATTTTGTGGCGAAGGGCTTCAACATAAATTTCTAGGACATCTTCAACAGTAGCGTTGTTTGGCATGTTTATTGTTTTTGAAATGTTGTTATCAACATAGCTTTGGAAGGCTTCTTGAATTAATAAATGATCTATAGCGCTGATATCATGAGCTACGACAAAGATTTTCTTAATTTTTTCATCCACATCTAAACTACTTAAAGATCCCTCTTCAAGGAGTTTATCCTTGATTCTTTGTAGCTCATTTTGAGGAAGTTTTTTTGCAAGAATTTCATTGATGTAAAGTAACGGTTCCCTCTCGTTTGTGCTCAATTTGTTAACATATCTCACATATGCCAACAAAAAGTTTGGTTCCAAGCCGCTTGATGTATCTGCTATGTTTGAAATTGAACCAGTTGGAGCTATAGCAAGAACTGCAACATTTCTCTTGTACTTCTTAGCTACAGTCTTGAAATGTTCTAAGATCTCTTCATCGTAATCACTCGTATCCATGGCGAATGGAACAAAACCATTTGGATATCTGCTATGTTCAAAAAGTGGGAAATTGCCCTTTTCTTGACCAAGCTTTGAGGATTCCTCATGTGCGTGAAGTGACATGAAAGCCATTAGATTTCTTGCCAAATTGCGAGCTTGTTCAGAATTATACGGAATCTCCATTTTGTACAGTAAATCAGCAAAACCCATTATTCCTAGTCCCAATCTTCTGGACTCCTTAACCGCTTGTGTTATTTTGTCTATTGGAAAAACATTTACATCGATAACATTATCCAGGAATCGAACTGCAGTTCTAGTAACTTTTGCTAAAGAATCCCAGTCAAGCTTTCCTTTGTCATCACAAAGCTTTGCAAGGTCTATTGAACCCAAATTGCAAGCTTCGTAAGCACTTAAGCCGATTTCGCCACAAGGATTTGTGGAGATAATTTCCTTGTATGGGTAAAGTGCATAGTACTTATTCATTTCACCGAGGAAAACCATACCAGGATCTCCCGTTTCCCATGCATTCTGGGCCATCTTTCGGAAGATATCGCGAACTTTGATTCTGGACGTGAGGTTATACTTTGGATGTTCTAACTGTATTTCCTCATCATTTTCATATAGCTTCAAGAGTTCTTCTCTGCTCATTGGTATTCCAACGGAAATGTTGAAGAATCTTAGTACTTTTTCACCGTCATTACCCTTTTTGGCAGTTATGAAATCCATTATGTCAGGGTGATTGATGTTCAGAATACCCATTAAGGCTCCTCGACGTCTGTAACCTTGCTCGACTACTGACACAGCGGAATTGAAAACATGCATGAAACTTACAGGACCACTCGCTTTGCCGTGCGTTCCTGCAACAAAACTTCCGTTCGGCCGTAACGTGCTAAAGTTGCTACCGATGCCTCCGCCAGCTTTTGTGATCAATGCATATTCCTTTACAGCATTGAAAATACCTTCTATACTATCCTCCACTGGCACAACAAAACATGCTGAGAGCATGTGAAGATGATTTCTCGAATTCAAAATTTTTTCATAATCAGCCAGAGTCATTTGTTCCAACGGTTTGTACAAAAGCTCGTAGTCTGCTCCCATGCCAGCATTGAACAGTGTTGGGCTGTTTGGGATGAAGATTCTGCTAGCCATTAAATCGAAAAAGTCATCCTCGATTTGCCGTACAAAATCAAGTTTCTCTGCAGCTGTCATTTTTTCCAACTTTAGGTTGTTGATTAGTTCTGCAGCAGCAATCACCCTTGCAACTCTCCGACAAACCTCAAACCAAGAATTTTCAACAAATTCCCCCGAAGGTTTCTTGAAGAAATAACGTTCGCGAAGAATTTTCATAGCGTTTTCTGACAACGGCTTTTGTTTGAACTTTTCTAATAACTCCCTGTACATGATAAAATGACCCCCTTCCGGGGGTTATTATACTATATATGGTATTTTGAGTCAAGAATATACTACTTATTGTGTATTGCGTGAGATAAAGTGGACTAGAGTTTTGAAAAAGACAGTTATGTCCACGTACTCAACTGGTATGGAGCAGGTTAAGGTAACCGGTGCAAAGCATATTATACCCCTTATTCCAAGTTTTTCCAACTTTTCGGCTAAGGGATTAGCTACTTCGGCTGGAACTGCCAAAACAGCTATTTCTGGTTTGTTTTTTACAACAAATTCATCGAGTTCTTCTATACTCTTCACAATTAGTTCTTGGCTCACTTGGGTTCCAATCTTTCTTTTGTCTGAGTCAAAAATCGCTACAATTTTGAAATTGTCTTTCTCGATTTGTTTATATCTCGCTAGCGCTTTTCCAATATTCCCAGCTCCGAGTATTATCACTGACCATTGCTTATTCAATCCAAGAATCTCCCTGATTTTTTCCCTCAGTTCCTTTACGGAATACCCTACACCTCTACGGCCAAACGCTCCAAAGAAGGAGAGATCTTTTCGTACTTGTGAATCTTTTATCTTGAGCATCTTTGACAATTCCTTGGAAGAGACTTTTTCAATCTTGTTTTGTTGAAGCCTCTCCAAACACCGATAATAAACCGCTAATCTTCGCACTACTGGCTTTGGAATTCTGCTCAAGACACACCACCCCATGTTATACTTTTCACAAATTAATTATACACTACAGAACAAAAAAGTCCTACGAAAATCCCATCGTTCTTATTCTGAAAACTTATTGGCAATACATGGTGTATGAGAGAAAAAGTTCAACTAAAGCATTGGAGGTTGCTCGAATTGAAAGTATTAAAAACGCTTTTCTTCTATGAGCTTGCAACGGCAGTATGTAAGTGATGAGAGGGAACTTCGCAACAGTAAAAATTTAATGTTAAAGAATAAATCATTTTCAAAGCGCAAAGTTGAGTAATCAGTGTTAAAATCAATTTAGCATAGAAACAAAGATTATGTTTTGGCTTATGAGAACAATGTTGGAGGTGAAAGTTATGAGTATGAATATAGTTCCTGAATTTGTGTTGAAAGATGCTTACGGCAATGAATTTAGTTCCAAAAGTTTGCTAGGAGAGTATTGGGTCGTCTATTTTTACCCGAAAGCTGGAACACCAGGTTGTAACATTGAAGCTGATGAATTCACCAAACACATCGAAGAGTTCGATGGTAAAGTTGTTGGTATTTCTCCGGATGATCAGCCGGCTCTTTGTAGGTTTATAGATACTCGAAAGTTAAAAGTTACCCTTTTGAGTGATCCTGACAAGATAGTTGCCGAAAAATTTGGCGTCGTTGAAAATGGTAAGATTGTGCGATCAACTTTCATTACAGATCCGTTTGGGAGAATAAGAAGAGTTTGGACTCGAGTTGAAGTCAACGGACATGCCGAGGAAGTCCTTGCGGAATTCAGAAGAATAAAGGAAGAAGATAAAACAATAAGTCCTGATATTCTTGCAAGAAGAGCCTACAGGGGTTTGCGTACTGATCCAATAGCCGAAGAAGATCTCTTGAAATTAATTCAGGCGGCGCACCTTGCACCGTCCTGTTTTAACAACCAGCCTTGGAGATATATTCTTGTTACTGAAAGGCAGATGCTTGAAAAACTGTGGGAAAGTCTTTCTTCAGGAAATTACTGGATGAAAAATGCACCAGCGATGATTGTCGTTTACACAAAGGAAGACTTTGACTGTAAGCTTAGTGACGGTCGAAATTACGCTTTGTTCGACACTGGCCTTTCGGTGGGTTTTCTGATAACTCAAGCCACAAGGATGGGACTGGTTGCACATCCAGTTGCAGGATACGATCCAATAAAGGTCAAGGAACTTTTTGGCCTGGACGGCATTGTTATAACTTTGATCGCAGTTGGCAAACGTGGTAACTTTGAATCGTTAAATGAAAAGCATCTTGAAAGAGAGTTTGGAGAAAGACAAAGAAAACCACTAGAAGAAATCTTGAAGATTTATCACTAAAAATAATCCGTATTAATTGACATTACAGCAAAATAAGATTTCAAAATTCTTTCGAAAAGCTCTAGAAGCTGTAAACTGAATGTACACGGCAAATTTTTTGCTCTTTCAGATTTTGCTTCTTTTCTTTCCAGAATCTTGAGCACTGATGCTAGTTTTCTTCAAATCTTTCGCCAGTTACAACATTGAGGCTGCTAGTAATTACATGGTGAACATAGATTTTTTCGTCGTTTAATACTTTGTTTAAAACCTCAATGACTAGAATGTCTTTGAATTTCCTAAGTGCAAAACAAGACTCTGCTTGGGCACTTTTTTGAATATGTTTCAAAAGATTAATTAAAGATTTTCATCGCTTCTAGTAACATGTCTTATTTTGTTTCATATTAAAGTCCCTTTTTGGAAAACAACCACACCCAGCGTAGTAGCAAATTTAATATTGGGGTTCGACTTACCATCGCTTCTTGATTGGGAAATAGAATGACATTTTCAGTATCTCTTCAGGTTGCCAGAGTAATGCAATCTATTTCTTATCCATAAGTAGAAGGCAATTAACAAGGCCCGTTGTAATCTTCATACGATGCGCTAATCTTTGAAACTACCACATCTTACCGAAAGCTGCACTTTTTTGATCTTTATACAGTCAGGTATAATAATACTTGTTGATTTTCAAATGCCTAAAAATGTTTGAAGTTCTTGGGGGTGCATAAATGCTTATCAAACGGCTTGGAAATAGTTTTGCCATTAGAATCGAGCCAGGCGAAAAGGTCGTTGAAGCTCTTGCAGAATTTGCAAGGCAAGAGAACGTTGGCTTTGCTTATTTTTGGGCTATAGGTGGTATGAGCACGGTGAAGTTTCTTTATGTGGATTTGAATAAAAACTTTCGAACCAATTTTGAGCTGAACGAACAGTGTGAAGTTTTGAGTTTGATCGGAAATATCACCCGTGATGATAAAAATGAACCATTTATCCACGCACACATTGTCTTGGGAAAGTCTGATGGTTCTGTCATTGGAGGTCATTTAGTTGAAGGCTCTGTGTATCCGATGCTCGAGATTTTTTTGAAAAGTTTTCCCAGTGAAAGAATCAACAGAAAGTTGGACGCTGAAACGAAAGCCATGTTTTGGGACATTTGACTCAAACGGCTTTATTAGCAAATCTTTTGCGAACTTCGTATATCTCATCCGTCAAGTCTTCTGAAATGGCTCTTACCTGATTTTTACTGACAACGTAATAACCTTCCTTCAGAATCTTTCCAATAATGGTTGCCTTTATTCTTTTTTTAGCCAGTGCATCAATCAGTTTATCGGCGTTTTTTGTGCATATTAACATAGATCCACTTGAAATTAGCTTTAATGGATTGATGTTGAAGAATTCGCAAATTTGCTTTGTTTCTTCAAGAACCGGTACTTGGTCCTCCCAAAGTTCGAATCCTACCTTCGAAGCCTTTGCTAACTCAAAGATTGCTCCAATTAATCCTCCCTCAGTTATATCATGCATCGCCGATACACCTATTTGAGAGGCAACTAAGCCTTCTTCGACCACACTTATATGTTCTATAAAGCTTTGCGCTTTCTTTATGAATTGCTCCGAGAATTTCTTGCGAAGTAATTCTTCAAAATCTGAAGCTAAGATTGACGTTCCTTCTAAACCTATGTGTTTCGTAACGACTATCCAATCACCTGGTTTGGCACCTGAAGACGTGACAAATTTCTGTTTCTCAACCTTGCCAATTGCCGTTGTACAAATCAAAGGTCTTCTGACGGAATCAGTAACTTCGGTATGCCCACCGACAACTTCTATTTGAAGCTTGTTACAGGCCCTGTCTATTTCTTTCATTAGATTTGACAGATCATCTTGTTCGGCATCTGGCGGCAAAAGAATTGCGACCAAAATTGCTATTGGTTTTGCCCCGCAAGCTGCAAGATCGTTGCAAGCCACATAAACTGACAAATAACCACTCATTGCATCGGCACAAGTTATTGGATCAACGGTGACAACAGCTAGATTTTCTTGAAGATCAATTGCTGCAGCATCTTCTCCATATTGTGAATGTAAAACCACTTCTTTTCGTATTGTGCCTAGGTTTGTAAAAACTAGTCTTTCAAGAACTTCTCGTGGAATTTTTCCAAGTTTCACAAAATCACCTCAAGAAACAGTATATACTCAAAATAAAGCTCAAGAAATTAAGGGGTGGGAAAATGAAGATTTTCGATGCTCATTCAGACATTTGGTACAACGTTGGTGTGAGAATGAATCAAACTGAAGAAAGTGTCTTAGACAAATGGCATTTACCACAACTGAGAGAAGGTAAAGTTTTTGGCGTTAATGCTGCGCTATGGACTAAACCTGATAGTAAAAACCCAAATGAAAGGTTTATTAAGCTGCTTGGAGCTAGATCACGTGAGCTGAGGAAGATAGGTAAAGAGAACGATAATTTTGTGATTGCGATTGATTATCAAGACATAAAGAGAGCAATTGAGACTGGCAAAATCTTTGTTCTGTCAAGCATTGAAGGGTTGATTGGTATAGGGAAAAACTTGAACTTTCTTTACACTTTACGCGAACTTGGGTTTAGAATAATCAGTTTGACTTGGAACGAGGAAAATGATCTTGCAGCTGGATGCGGAAGTCAAGACCCAAGCAAAGGGCTGACCAGTCTTGGCAGGAAAGCTGTAGAAACTGCGGAAGAACTAGGAATGATTCTAGACGTATCTCATTTAAGTGAAAGAAGTTTCTGGGATCTAATGAAAATCTCAAAAAAACCCATACTTGCTACTCACTCAAACTGTTATAGTTTGTGTGAAACTCCAAGAAATCTCAAAGATGAACAAATCAAGGCTATTGCGCAAAAGCAAGGAATCATAGGTATAAGTGCTTTACCAAAAATAGTCGATCGAGAGAAACCGACTATAGAAAAAGTTGTTGAGCACGTTAAGTACGCTGTCAATCTAGTGGGTATTGAACATGTCGGACTTGGACTTGATTTTTCAGATTATTTGAACGATCTTTTAAACAAGCGTGTGTTAGATAATCGGCTAACCACTGGACTTGAAGATGCCAGTAAGCTGCCAAAACTCGTTCAACTTCTTGAAGATAATGGATTTTCAAAAGAAGAAATAGAGAGAATTTGTTTTCTGAACTTTATCGAGTTTTTCAAGAAAGTGCTCTAATTGAAAAGTAGAGGGGAGCTTGACTCCCCTGTTTATTGTTTGAGAACGTTATTTGCTTTCAGTTTAACCCTATTCTTTCTTTTCAAGTGACTGAAGCTTCTTCTCAACGTATTCGAGTTCTTGCTTGAGCCAATTTACATAGTCTTTCAACGATGTGATGTCTTCTTCTTCTTCGCAACTGCAGGTACAAACATGCTGACTTTTCTCGTGATATTCAGAATCGTGCTGACAGTATCCATGTTCATGGCAGCAAGAGTGTTCATGACTGTGTCTTCTTTCGTGCGTGTGACAACAGCAGTGACAGCAACACTTGGAACAACAGCAATTACAGCAGCAGCAACAGTGACAAGAACACATATTCTCAACCTCCTTTTTGAATAAAATCAGTCAGTCTTTCGATAAGCCCCATGTAATCTTTTGATTTTAAGACCCACTGTTTCAGATATTCTTCACCTTTTGGAGTAATTTTATAGATGCGCCTTGCTGGTCCTACACCAGAAATTTGCCATTGCGATTCAACTAATGCTTCATGTTCCAAATTTCTAAGCACGCGATAAATGATACTTGGATGGTATTTTGAAACGCTAAAGCCAAGTTCTTCAAGATCTGAGAGAACTGAATAACCATGAGATGGGCTGTTTTTTATCACTGCCAAGATTGCTACTTTCAAAATGTCTCTGCCATACTGATTCCAGAGGCAGCACTTGTTGTAATTTGGCATGGCATAAACCACCTGTTTGTACTTAGTTCTCAGTAATACTATAACACATATATGTACATTTTGTACATATGTGCAATTTTTAATTCAAGAACATTGTTCCAGGTTCTAGGCAAAGCATCAGCTTGGTACAAGCTGATTTTGAAATAAAACCTAGTTTCTTCGAAACCAAGTACTGCAGGCTAAATGAAAATTTAAAGCAGCAGCAACAGACAAATAAACAAATGGAACGTTACGAAAAGTGCCAGCAAGAACAAAGCATTGATGTAATGAATATTAACTTTCTGGTGAGGATTTGAAAATTTATCTATCTTGGTATCTACGATGGATTATATAAGAACCTCGTGATGGATCATTGTACTAGTCCATTTGCCAAGTATCAAGTTGTTATTCATGAGACAGATACTTCTTTTTGGCTTAGATTCTTTTTATCGTTGCACAATACAATCTTGCATTGTTTTTGGGGTGGCACATTTACCCTGTTTTTCCCATCTGAAATTGCTTCTTTACTTCCCTATCACTTAAACCTGAATTACAACATGAACAAACAACCTTCGCCCTTGCAACTGTCCCTCTTTCAGGATCAAAATCTATCTCCTTTCCTTCTCTTATCTCAAAATCAATTTCGTTACCCCTCGGAATTAT
>JBEPZZ010000039.1:0-14990 GCA_041640575.1 Pseudothermotoga sp.
AAGGTTACAAGCTAATCCTACAAAATTAATCGGTTTCCAAGGAGAACATGGCGCCTACAGTGAAATGGCTGCACGTGTATTTGAAAAGAATATAGGTCAAGCTTTGGTAACCATTCCATGCCGTTCCTTTGAAGATGTTATAGAACAAGTTCAGGCAAATGTATTGGATCTTGCAGTTATACCAATCCAAAATTCTCTTGAGGGTCAAATACAGTCTGCGATAAACGCATTTCTCGAAAGCAATCTTTTTGTTGTTGGTGAAGTAGTGATTCAAATAGATCACTGCTTGATGGCACTATCTGAGGTCAACTTGAAGGACATAAGGTATGTTTACTCTCATCCACAAGCTTTAGCCCAATGCAGAAAATTCTTGAAACGTCTATCTTTGGAACCTATAGAATTTTACGATACTGCTGGAGCTGCGAAATACATATCCAATGAAAAAGTAACTAACGCAGCAGCTATAGCAAGCTCCCTTGCGGCTAAGATATACGGTTTAGAGATAATAAAGGAATCCATTCAAGATTATCCATATAATTTCACCACTTTTTGGATCTTGTCAAGAACTAAGAACGAGACAGGAAGCAAAGCATCTGTGATTTTTCTTCTTGAAGATAAGCCTGGTACTTTACTTAAGGTTTTACAATTCTTCAAATCACACGATGTTAATCTAACACGTATTGTATCGGTACCAGCGAGAAATCAACCGAACGTCTACAGATTTTTCGTTGATTTTGAAGCAGAAAAAGTTATGGATTACATTGAATCGTTTATTCAAGAACTTGAAAGTATCGTCCAAGATCTCAGGTTTTTGGGGTTGTATGACAAATTCACAGGTTAGGAGGCCAGTGAACGTATGCCAAAGAGACTGCTTGTACTTGGTCTAGGAAAAATGGGAAGTTGGTTTAAACAAAAACTTGAAAAGTTTCTTGATTCAGAATCTGATAGTTGGACAGTACTTGGCTACGACATAAAAATGGGAATCACACTTTCTGATGTAGTGAATTTTGAGCCAGTTGACATAATCTTAAACTGTGTTAGTCTACAAGATACAATAAATGCTTTTAATGATGCTATTCGATTTGCAACAAGTGAAACGATATTCTGTGACATTGCTTCACTAAAGTTTGGGTTGGAAGAATATTACAAAAAACATGGATTAAAATATGTGTCATTTCATCCAATGTTTGGACCAACTTTTGCGAAGATGGAGCAATTGCACGGTGAAAACGTGATATTCATGAAAGGTTCTGATCAAGAAGCTTTACACATCTTCGAGAGATTCTTTTCACAGTTTAGTCTCAATTTCCATTATATGACCTTTGCTGAACACGACTTGATGATGGCCTATTCGCTAACTGTTCCTTTTGTCTGTTCATTCATATTTGCAGGTTGTGTTGACAAAACTGTTGTGCCAGGAACAACCTTTATGAAACATTTGAACATAGTACGTGGGTTGCTCAACGAGGATGAAACTTTAATTTCAGAAATCTTATTCAATCCACATTCTGTCAGAGAACTGGAGAGAATGACTTCTAACCTTGAATACTTGAAACATATGATCATAGAAAGAGACAGCGAAGAGCTCAAGAAATTTCTTGAAAAACTAAAAAAGAGAATAGAAATTTGAACCAGATGGGTTATTTCTAGGATAATCACTTTTGACGAACAATAGATACAAACATCAATAATTTTTCAAGAATTCAACCTAAAAGACCATCTTACAGGTAATTTTTGGCAAAGCTTTTTTGCTGCAACTACGCATAACACTTTCGAGTGATCCATTATTTTGAATTTTGCCCTCAAAAAGGCTGACGGATAGATGGTTTTTTACTAACTCGAAGTTTCAGGTACTGTCAGCAATTTCTTATCAGAACCTAAAGCAACATGTGTCGCAAAAACCATGGAATGACTGCAAGGCTAAATTACTTTGTGATCGTCACCTTTTTAATGATCCTTGGGCTATCTGGATCGTGTCCTTTACAAACGCATAGGTGATATGAGAATAACTGTATCAACACCGTCATATACAGAAGCCTAGTTAGGCCCTCAGAATTTACTTTAATACTTCTTTTCGAGTACTGATCCATTTCTGTAAGATCATCAAAAGAATAAACATCCACTCTCTGTTCCTTCAATTTTGCAGCGGTTTCCAACAGATCCGACTTGGTTTCATCGTTTATGGCGAGCAAAAATACCGGTATCTCGGAACTAATCATGGCTATTGGACCGTGCATAAAATCAGATGTTGAGAAACCCTTGGCACGCACATAACTGGTTTCTTGTATCTTCAAGGCAAATTCCAAAGCTATCGGATATGTTAGTCCACGACCGAGTACAAAACATTCATTCATATATCTGAATCTTTCCACAAAGGATTTTACTTCCTTATCTTTCTGTAAAGCGCTTTCAACAACCTGATCGATTTTCTCTAATCTTTTCATATCTTCTTTTGAATTACCAAGCAAGCTAGCAAGCATGCTAAGCAGTAGCAATTCTGCAGTAAAAGTCTTCGTTGCAGCTACAGCTCTTTCAATCCCAACATTCATATTGAGCGAAAAATCAGCACTTTTAGCTAGGCGAGATTCAGGATTGTTAGTTAAGGATACACAGAAAGCGCCATTTTTCTTTGCCATCTCAAAAAACATGCAAACATCTTCTGACATTCCTGATTGAGATACTGCGATTACGCATGATTTATCCAGTTTTAAATTTCTGCCGTAAATTGACGAAACAGAAGGTGCAGCAAGTGATACCGGGATGCCAGCTAGAATTTCGATTGCGTATTTTGCAAAGGTTGCAGCATTATCTGATGAACCACGCGCAACAAAAACGATGAATTGTATTTCTCTTTCCTTTATCATTTTCACTATTTGCTCCAAAACCACTAAATTGGCTTCAAAACTTGTTTTCAATACCTTTGCTTGCTCGAAAATCTCGCGATACATATAATGCATTTCCCAATCACCACCTAAACGGTATTCTTCGTTATATTATGCCATAACCAGCTCTTCTCTATACGAAACCAGATGATTTGAAACAATTTCTATGCAACCTTTGACTTAATGGTAATATCTGCTCAGCAATTTCATTTATTCGACAACCTTTGCGCTAAGGGTTACTTTTTCATCTACAACTCCTTTCCTCCAGTTCGAAAATTTGAAGAAAATATACGAAAGTACGAAGATAGCAAGATTACTTATTATCATTCCAACAAAAACTCCTCTAAAACCAAAACTGCTTGACAGTGCGGCAATGATCGGAATTCTTATCCCCCAAAGTCTCAGTATGTCCTGGATCATTGTTAACACGCTTTTTCCCGCACCAACAAGTGCATTGTTGTAAATCATATAAGAGGTGAAAATAGGAATAGAAAAGGAGATATATCGAAAGTAAATTGTTCCCATGCTGATGACTTCTGGATCATTGATGAAAAATCGTGTTATCTGTGGTGCGGAGAAAAACACTATTGTGCAAAGAATGCCTATAACCGTGAGATTGATCAAGAAAGCCTTTAAGACTGTTTCTTCCGCGTCTTGATATCTCTTTGCACCGATGAACTGTCCAACCATAACTGATACAGCTCCACTTATTCCAAAGGAAAACATGTTCACAAGGTTTGTAACCCTGTTTCCTATGCCATAAGCACTTATAACTGTTGGCCCGAACTGAGCAACGTATTTCATTATCGTCGCGAAACCAGCTGAAGTTAAGGATGATCCCAAAGCGTTTGGCAAACCAATGAATATTATTTTTCTTATCAACTGCCATTCAATTTTCATCAGATTTCTTCTGAACTTCAACAAATGATCTTTCTTTAAGACGTAATATGCTGAGTAAAGCGCAGCAAAGAATCTTCCTATGTTTGATGCCCATGCTGCTCCAGCTAGACCAAGCCTTGGGAAAAACCCTATGCCAAATATAAGAAGTGGGTCAAACACCAGATTAATTACGTTCATCAACGCTACAACTCTCATTGAAAATCCTGAATCTCCGACAGCTCTTGCAACAGCTGTTGTACTGTTAAAGACAAAAACAAAAGGAAGTCCTAACATGTCTATAACATAGTATTGAATCGCAAGTTTTATTAATCTTTCTTGCGAATTTCCAGCAATAGCACGAATTATAGGGTTAGCAAAGACGATACCAACAATCGTTGAAACAATCCCAATTGAAAGAGTTACTACGTAAAGTTGAAAAGCCGAAAGGGTTGTATTCTTATGATCTCTTCTGCCATAGAATTGAGAGATCAGAGATATACCAGCATTCGAGAAGCCCATTGCGAGTGACAGAAACACAAATATAACTGGCCACACAATAGTAGAGGCCGAAAACTCAATTGGGCCTAACTTACCTAGAAAATACGAATCAACCATATTGTAAATTGTTTGGAAAGCACTTGAAATGACAAGTGGCCAAGCAAGAAGAAATAAGGATTTTTCGATTTTGGTATTTAGAACGTTGACTTTAGCCATGAAAGCCAGCACCAAGACTTTTGTTTGCTATAGGTGCTTTGTTCACCTCCTTGTTGTTGATGGGCCGAAATTTAGTTAGCTTCACGAAGTGTCTAAAAACATATTATCACAGAATACGATAAAATCAAGCTGGATCTCTAAATTTGTGGAACACTAATGCAGACTCCATTATTAAGCGATTGTCAACATTCTGACAAAAATTCTTGACTAAATCACATCATTTTGGTAATATTTTGTTAAACTGATGGTCTGGAGGTTCGTTGATGCAAGATCAAGATTTGCTGGTGAAACGATTAAAGGAAAAAGGATTCAGGATGACCAGGCAAAGGATGGCTGTCATCAAGGTAGTTCTTTCCAATCAAGCTGAGCATCTGAGCGTGGAAGAGATACACAAAATGGCTAAGGAAATAGAACCAAAACTTGGATTCGCAACGGTTTATCGAGCGGTAATGTTACTTCAAGACTTGAATGTTCTTCAAAGAATAGATTGGGATATGGAAAGATCAAGGTATGAACTCGTCAGTGATAAGACGCACTATCACCATCATTTGATCTGTACAAAGTGCGGAAAGGTTGAGGAAGTTAACGAGGATCTACTTGATGAGTTAGAAAAGAAAATAGAATCCCAAAACCACTTCAAGGTACGAAACCACGTTTTGATCTTCTATGGACTGTGTGAAAAATGCCAAAACGGCTGATAAAAAAGCCGGAGCTTACACTCCGGCTTCTTACATTATATCCAGCTTTTGATATCTTGCTCGACGTTTGATATTGTCCCAATCTTAAACTTGTCAATCAAGACTTTTGCAACATTTGGAGACACGAAAGCAGGTAGTGTTGGACCAAGATGAATATTCTTTACACCAAGGTACAGCAATGCAAGTAAAACAGTCACAGCTTTTTGTTCATACCAGGCAATGTTATATACGATAGGAAGCTCATTTATGTCTTCCAACTGGAACAATTCTTTGAGTTTCAGGGCAATCAAAGCCAAGGAATATGAATCGTTACATTGACCAGCATCCAAAACCCTTGGTATACCATCTATGTCACCAAGATCTAACTTAATGTATCTATACTTTGCGCAACCAGCCGTCAAGATAACCGTGTCCTTTGGTAGAGCCTTTGCAAATTCGGTGTAGTAATTTCTTGTAGGAAATCTACCATCACAACCTGCCATAACAACAAACTTTCTGATTTTGCCGGCTTTGATAGCTTCGGTAATTTTGTCCGCAAGTGCCATGGTTTGAGTGTGTGCAAAACCGCCGATTATGAATCCTTCCTCTATCGGTGTTGGTGCGGGACACTTTTTCGCATGTTCAATAATGCTTGAAAAATCTTTAGTTCCATCGCTTTTCTCAGGAATGTGTTTGACACCCGCAAAACCAACCATGTTTGTTGTGTACAACCTGTCTACATAACTGCCCTTTGGAGGAACCAAACAGTTGGTTGTCATCAAAATTGGTCCGTTGAACTTTTCAAATTCTTCAGCTTGCCTCCACCATGAATTGCCATAATTTCCAACAAAATGTGGGTATTTCTTGAAAAATGGATAATAATGAGCTGGAAGCATTTCGCCATGTGTGTATACATCGATTCCAGCATCTTTAGACTGCTCCAAAAGCATTTCTAGATCTCTTAAATCATGACCTGAAACAAGTATCCCTGGCCTATTTCTTACACCAATACTCACTTTTGTAATCTGAGGATCACCGTATCTTGCCGTATTTGCCCTATCCAGCAACTCCATTGTTCTAACGGCAAATTTTCCTGTCTCCATAACAATATCAAGTAACTCGTTAATGCTGGCATCTGACTTGTCAGTACTAATCAGAGCTTTTTCGATGAATTTGAATATCTCTTCATCTTTAAAATTAAGAACGTATGCATGATAGGCATAAGCCGCCATTCCTTTGATACCATAAGTTATCAGTTCTTTGAGAGAACGTATATCCTCGTTAGACTCTGCTAGTATTCCTATTTCTTCAGATTTTTTCAGAAAATCATCCTTTGTTCTTCCTGACCAAGTTAAATTGTCCGGCAATTGGTCTTTTAGAATTTTCACTTTCGTCTTTAGATAGTCCCTTAATGCCAAACTTTCAACGATTCTTTCAACGAAATAATCAGGATCAAAATTCACATTTGTTACTGTTGAGAAGAGGTTTTCAAGGATAAATTTGTCAGTTTTTTCCTCGTTGACACCCTGATCTCTTGCTATTTTGTTTAGCCATGCAATGGCTTTTGTGACGTAGATCAAAACATCTTGAAGTTTTGCGGTTTCCTCGGTTTTCCCACATACCCCGGCTTTGAGTGTGCATCCCACATTTTTAAGTGCTTCCTGACACTGATAACAAAACATCGACATACTAACACCTCCAGTTAGCTTTCGATCAGTTTTCGACAATTCTTCCATCAACAGTAATGGTTATTTCAGAATATGGAATAATCATTCTGGCTTCGAGCATAGCTTGCTTGACCATCATAGCTAAGGCATTGCAGCAAGGAACTTCCATTTTCACAACTGTGATACTTTTCAAAGAGTTATTCTTGAGAATTGTCAGAAATTTCTCGTAATAAAGGTCGATTTCATCAAGTTTCGGGCAACCAATAATCACCTTTCTGTTTTTGATGAACTGTTGATGAAAATCTCCAAATGCATAAGCAACACAATCGGCCGCAACTAGGAGATGCGAATCTTGGAAAAATTTGGAATATGGATTTATCAACTTGAACTGTACCGGCCAATTAGTTAATTGAGAATCGATATGAGATGACTCTTGAACGACGGCTTCATGGTGCTGTTTCACAGTCGGCCTTGAGATAGTTTGTGTAGCTGAACCGGGGCAACCACACTGCAAGAATTTTTGGTTTATACTTACATCACTTTCCAAGCTTGAAGATAAACCTTCATCATGCGTCTGGTTTTCTTGCTTCGTAAACTCGGTTTCTACAATTTCAATAGCTCCCGTTGGACAGACTGGTAGACAATCACCGAGTCCATCGCAATAATCTTCGTTGACAAGTTCTGCTTTACCATTCCGCATTTGTATAGCCCCTTCGTGGCATGCCTGCACACAAAGCCCACAACCATTGCACTTTTCCTTATCGATTTTCACTATTTTACGTTTCATTTTACTCACCTCATAAGTAAGAATAAGTCAGATCTTCAAGAATTTCCGTAACAAATGTTACGAAGTAGCAGTTTGTAAAATTTGAATATATACTTATTATATTGAATATATACTTATACTTGGTGAGGTTAGGTTGGAAGCATGTTAAATCTGTCAAGGTTAGCTGAATCAAAATTATTCAAAGGTTTGACTGAAGAAGAATTATTTGATGAGTTACGAAGAATTTCTTTCCTTCAAAAGACTTTCCGAGAGGGTGAAACGATCATTCAAGAAGGTGAAGAGCTATTGTTCATTGGTTTAATAGTCGAAGGATCTGTCAATATTGTGCACATCTCCCCATCTGGAAAGCAATACAAAATCACCACCTTGAAGCAGGGAGATACAATAGGAGAAGCTATTGTATTTTCAGCTAACTCTCAAGCACCAGCCAGCGTCGTTGCTGAGGAGAAAACTTGCATTCTGTTCTTTGACAAAAATGCGATCATGAAACTCATAAGAAGCAATGAGAGGATACTTAGGAATTATCTGAGAATTCTTTCCGATAGAATCTTGATGATGGCCAAACGGCTTAAAGAATCTACATTGATGACGCTTAGACAAAAGATTTGCAACTATATTTTAGAGGAATACAAAAGAAAAAGATCTCTGACAATCCAGTTATCGAGTACAAAAGAACAGCTTGCAGAGCTTTTTGCTGTTGAAAGACCATCGCTTTCAAGAGAACTTATCAAAATGCGTGATGAAGGAATAATTGACTTTGCAGGAAAAACGATAAGAATAATCGATCTTGAGAAAATAGAAGATATAGTTTATAGCAAAATGGCTTACCAATAAAAACAGGTGATTCTCCCTTAAAATAGATACGCTATAGCTTAATCAGCAAAATAAATAATTTCATGATAAGCTCTCAGCTTCTGTTCTCTTAGGTTAAAACGCACAATTTTGCTCGCTTCTATGATCAACTCAACTCTGTATTTCACTCACATAGGTTGCGATGTGTGTAGAGCCAAATTGTTAATGATTAATTTGCTATTTGAATCAAACCCTTGGCTCTTTCTGCAAGGTATACAAACGAAGTCTTTCTAACTTTCACCATTCTTTGGCGAATTCTTCTTTCAGTTAGGCTCTAAGTTTGACACATCGTACCTATGTTTAGCAACTTTTGCATGTTCTTGGTGCAGTCGAGAAAGCAGATAGATATGACATAGTTTTTCAAAAGCCAAACCTTTTTGCAAAACTAAGCCTCGGCGAGGTAAATGTACAAACTCTTGGTGAAACAAACTAGCTTTCTTTGAGCTCACATAAGTCTTAGGCTTTCGTTGATCTCAACTTATCAAAACCATGAATATATTATTCTTTGACAAGATGTTGATTCTTAGCGCTGTTTTTACTACTGCTAACTGCAGTTAACGACCTTTTCTCGCAAAAATCACTTATCTTCCCAACTACTGTGATGCCCACCACCGTGTTCATTGTGTTCTTCAAAAATTTTACGACGATCGACGATGTTTCCTTTAAGATACTCTTCTATCACTTCACCCACTTGACCGAACACGTCAGTTATGGTTTTTATGTTGTGATGTGCAAACAACTCTTTGGCTCTTTGACCCATGCCACCGGCTATAGCGCAATCAACTTTTAACTTTGCTAAGTACACGGGCAGAAATCCCGGTTTGTGACCAGGATTTTCAATAACCGATTTCTCGATTATCCTGTGTTCTTTTTCATCTACATCGTATATGATGTAGCTAGAACAATGACCAAAATGATGCGAAACCATATTCCCATCAGTAGTTATAGCTATCTTCATAGAAAAACTCCTCCTATTTAATCTTTCTTTGGACAAACCTACCTAGTTTACCAACAACCTATTTTTAACAATCTGATTCTCTACAAAATTATTGTCAGAGGCTGCATTATCGATCATCCAAACTGATTAAGTCAAAATTCACGCCGTTTGCTGCAATGAAATAACAATCGTTTGTGTAGAAAATAAACTATTTGGTGTTTGCGCGTTGAACGATTTGCTATAGCCGTTCTACGAGGATCATAAAGAGCATATTATTATTATTGGAGATGCTTTGCTAGTCTTTTTGATCTTTCTCCTCAAGGCTTTCTTTTTTTATGCCTTTAAGTTTTTCCAACCTTTCTTCTACCATCCTTAATTCTTCCTTCAGCAATCTAGCCCTCTGAGAAAGAATTTCAGCTTCGTACTTTTGTGCATCTTCAGCAGCAAGATCCCAGCGGTAAAACCATCTTGGCCAAAAGGGTGGTTCAGTTCCATAGTGCCAATGTCTCCAAACCCCACCAGTTTCTAAAGATCGATAACAGAAGCTTCGATTCCAGATCCACCTCCACAAAGGATACAAAAAGCCTGATTTGCAAAAGCCTGTTGCCCAGCCAGTTTTTGCTCCATACCCAAATGGACCTGTTCCATCGCCTCTTGGCATTTTTTCACCTCCCTTGAACATTTCATCCTTTTTATGTGTCAATACTTTTTGTTGTTACGATGAAAGATGAATTTATATTTTGCTTTCTTGCTCAATTGCGCAAGAAAACTGGACAAATTGTAGTTTGTCGATACAAATCTAAATATCGAATTTGAGTCTGCTTTGTAGCCTGCTTTTTTACAATTCTTGCCGTATTTCTCTCTCCTCTCACTGCATTCGTGCTAAACCAAATATCCGCTTCTTTCAGCTCACGCCTGTAATACTGTCATTTTTTAAGTTTCTTCAGTACCCTCTAGTTCTGTAAGACAAGAAAGTATATAGTAGAACCAATATCTTCTAGCAAATTTAACCTTAGTGATTAAAAGAACCATCTTGCTGGTTGCCTTGACACCATCACCATCTATTCCTGCCTGGTGAAAACTGATATTTCCCTCCTTCTATCCTTATTGCTTTTGCTTTTATAAGAGCATCCGCTATTTTACTGCGAGCCGAATTTATTATTCGGCAGAATGTAGGCCTTGAAATGCCCATCCTTTCGGCACATTCCTCCTGCTCAAGACCTTCCAAATCTTTTAACCGAATGGCCTCCAATTCTTCCACGGTTAGAATAATTTCTTCCAGCTGTTTGAGCTGCACTCCTGCAGGCTTAAAATATGTTATTTCTGGCAAAAACTCCACTCTTCGCCATTTTGGTGGTCTCGGCATTCTTCCCCTCTTTCTAGTTATGGTCATATGTTCATAACGGTTCAATTCCATTATAGTATCATTATGAAATTATGTCAATAACTAATCAAAAAATTCTGGCAAGAAAGTTTTGCTGGTGGATGACCCTAGTCTTGCAAATAACAAAACCCCGGGTTCTTATCAGAATTTCCCGGGGTTTAATTTATAGGATATAACCTACTTTTTTGAAGTTTTTGTTTAACTTTTTAGCCAATGTTTTTATATCTTACCAGAACGGGTTTTCTATGCGAAAACCAACACTTACTCATATAGTTTGATTTACCTTAAAGAAAGACCTTTAGTTGCGCTTACCTGCGTGATGCTGTCATCTTTGTATTTCAAGAATCTAAAACAAAAGGTGCACAGCTTATTTTGTTGTTCTATCTAATTAGCAAGTATTTTTATGAAATTGTACCATGCATTTTCTGAAAACTCTAATGTTTCATAGTGCTGCTTGTATTTTGATAGTTGAGATGAGCTTTTCGTGAAAAATATACTAATTGGATCATCGATTTGTCTGATACTTTGGCCTATTTTTCTTTCCGCGTAATGATAGACAACAAAATCCTCTATCAATCTCACAGATTGATTCGCTTGTTCACCGATTACACCAGCTTGAAAATACTCTTTCCAGATACTACATAGTCCTTTTAAGTCGTAGAGGAGACTGTCATTGTAGTAGCTCAACACAGAAGAATAATCTAGGTCTTTAACCTCTGTAATGTTATCTACTAATGAATAAGCTAGGTTATCCAAAGAATTGGATAATTCGTCAGCTATCTCAAAATCATAAACGGCAAGGCTTAGGCCAATCAAAAGATAAGTCTGATAAAAACTGTTGCTTTGAGCATATGCTTTATAGTAATCAACCACCAATTTTGAAAATTCGTAACCATCTGTTGACGATGAGATTTCTCCTAGAAATTTGTAATTCCACCCGTATGATGGCTCAGTAAAACTAGATGCTACACCATACTTTGCTATATGTCTCACTTCATATAGAACCTCAAAAGATCCCATGTAGCAAGCATCAAAACCTACTACATCAAATTTTTCTAACCCAGCACGCGGCAAAACACTTTTTACTGCCGCAGCAAGCTCCGATATTGTGAGAGCATTGCCAGACGAATAGTCATAGGAGATTGCCTGTGTTGAATAGTTTTGATTGGCATCGTCTAACCACGCATTTCCATGATTCCAGATTATTAGAGAGTACTTGTCTGCAGTAAACAACTCTAAGTACTTGTCCAACCATTCTTCAAGAAAAATCCCAGATCCCGAGTCAATATCGTTATCAAAGTATTCAACTCGCTCCAGATCTCCTTTGCTGGAAAGAACATAAACAGCATCTTGGTTGCTTTCATAAGCATCCAGCATGATTACAGCCGAGAAATTGCGGTTGTTACCAACTGATCTCACTTCTTCTAGATCTTCTAGCGCATAACGGTATAAATCGTTGTCCGCACCAAGCCAAAGCAGAACAAGCCATGTTGGCTTATCAAAAAACAATTCGACACTTACATTGAAACTTGAATCAGAGACTACACTTACAGAAGCAGTCTGTTTTCCAAGTAACTCTTTTGTGGCAAGTACGCTGAAGGTAGCCTTACCGTACTTATCTGTCTTAGCGTAATAAGTGTTGGCTCCCAGTTGCATTTGAACCTGTTGATCTGACAAGGGAAGTCCATATTCGTCTCTGAAAACAAATGTCAGATAATTTATTCGCCCAATAGTGCAAGTAGTGTTACTCTCAAGGTAAATACTTCTTCTAGGAATTGTACAGGTATTTAGCAGTAGAAAAACAATTGTTATCAGCGATATGATTTTAGCTGCCTTCAAAAGAAAACCTCCAAGGTAAGAATACCACAAAAAGTGAACCGCACTTTTTAAGTGCGGTTCGTAATTGTTTTCATGTGATCAGGCTTTTCACGTCCTAAACTTTGCTACCATTGAAGACAATGATTGTGACAAATTTGTCAGTTCTCGACCTATTTCTTGAAGCTTTTCAGCTTGTTTCAACTGTTCGTCAATGAGATACTGGACATTTGATAAATCCTTGGTCATTTCCTCGACAGAATAAGTAAGATGCTTCATAGCTGCCGCCATTTCTTCAGACGATGCTCCTTGCTCTTGTGCTATTGCTGCTGAATTCTCAACATGCGAACTCATGTTCTGCACCTTTGAAAGTATTGATTCAAATTGCATAGTAATCATTTTCCGATTTTCAAACATCTCGTCCACGACTTTGAAAACTTCCTTGGACTCGTTTTCAACATTTGCAACACTATCCCTGAGTGAGCCTAGGATCTTTGAAATGTTTTTTGTAGCCTCTTGGGTTTGTTCGGCGAGTTTCCTTATTTCATCAGCAACAACTGCAAAACCTCGTCCAGCCTCTCCTGCTCTTGCAGCCTCTATCGCGGCGTTCAAGGCTAGAAGATTTGTTTGTTCAGCTATGGATTCGATTGTGTTTACAACAGTCCCAATTATATTTGTTGATTCAAGCAGTTCCCTCAAGCTATGGGCTTGCTTTTCCGTGAATTCTTTTAATTGCTGAATGTTTTTTGCAATCGTTTCAACTGTCCTTGTGCCTTCATTTGCAGCTAGACTTACATCTTTGGATTGTGCTGCTAGCTCTTCCATGGCCTTTGCAGTTCCTGCCGCTCCGTTGGCAACCTGATCAACTTGTTCCAAGCTTGTTCGAATTGACTCAGAAATTCTTTTTGCAGCCTCCAGGATATTTTGTGATGCTTTTTGCGCATTCTGCACGGCACTCTGATTTTCATCCACTAGAAGATCAAAAGTTCTTGCAATCTGTCCCAGTTCGTTTGAACTGCGAATGATATTGTTAATGATTTCCTTCAAAGAGTTCGCTGTTTCATTTAATGCTTCCTCCATGTGGGATAATTCGTCATTTCCCATCTTTTCGAATACTGTTGTTAGATCACCATTTCCAAAGCTAATGACCTTTGCGACATCTTTGCGTATTCGTCTAACAATTGGTAATGTTGTAAAGAACAATAACAGTAGAACCGCGCCGGCCATTGTGCTGTAGATGATTATTGTAGTTCTTGCCAAAACATTCCTTTCTTGCAGAAGCTCTTGCATATCTGCTATTGAAATCACGTAGAAATCAAAACCAGGAACTTTTGCCCATATTGCGAGTTTTTGATGTCCTGCATCACTGTATTCCAAATAATTCGTCTTTGACTCTTTTAAAGCCTGAAACGGCTTTGCCAATTCCGAAATTTGACTTGCATTCTGACGAAAGTTTTTCATATCCTGGTGCAATATCACATTTCCATCAGAATCGATGAGAATGACATAACCCTTCGTACCAAGTTTTCCCTCTTCGATAACAGTTTTCCACAAATCTGCTTGATCACTTAGACTCAAATTAACACCTAGAATTCCCATCACAGTTTCCCAGGCGGTGATTGGTGAAATAATTCTTAGAACGGGGACTGAATCTTGATAGGTAAGCTCAAAGCGAGTCGAAATATCTCCAGCACGCGCTCTTTCAACATATGACTCATAAAGAGAATAATCAACTTTTTCGGTTCTCTCAGTTTCTTGGCTTACAAACCCTGTCGATTTATTGAAATAACTTGCTGCAAAGCCGGAATGAATACTTTCAGGATACTTGATTAAGGTCTTTCGAAAATTCATAGCTATCAGGTATGCATCCGCATATGATGCACCAAGATAGCTTGCTGATAGTTCTGTGATTTCCTTCATTTTCGAAAGTTTTTCGGACATATACTGTGCAAGTGCCTTGGTACTATTTTGAGTCCCTTGGATGATGGAATGCGTTATCGCCGAGGTCGATGCCCGATAAACAAAGATAAAACTTACCACAAAACCAATAATGACAAGTGCGATAATTAGGATAATCTTAGCCTTTATAGTCATTGATATTCCTCCTTTCAAAAAGCACAAAAAAATTTTATCATGCTCGCGTCATCTCATCAAGTTTGAACTATCATTAAGTGCGGATGCGTTAGAATGAAATTAATGTTTTTGCCTATCAGAAATAACAAAAATAACCAATTAAAGATTTATTTATACGACATGTGAGTATCACTATGACCATAAACTGAGAAGAGACAGAATATTGATTTTTTCGTATAAATTGAATTTTGTTTTTGGATAACAATATCATGTGTAAAATCATTTTACGAATTCATGAATCAATTGTTGCGTAAGCTGATTCT
>JBEPZZ010000040.1:0-14868 GCA_041640575.1 Pseudothermotoga sp.
AAATCACTCCCACAAATTGTACAGTTCTACATGTTCTCCTGCATAAACTCCTTCAACACCTCTTCGAATTCTTATTAAACCATCGGCCATAGCGAGATTTGATAAACTACTGCTTTCACTGAACAAAGGCTCAGCAATTATTTCACCGTTTTCGTATGAAAGTTTGACTCTGACAAAATGCTCTCTTCCCTGAACAGATGGTACATTCTTACTGATTCTCACAGTTCCACACGGAACTGGTAAATATGTTGCCTCACCTTCGAGTTTCCTTAGAACTGGCAACAAAAATACATAAGTACTAACAACAAATGATACTGGATTACCAGGTAAACCTAGTATCGGCTTATCATCTATCAAACCAAATATGGTCGGTTTTCCTGGTTGAATCAAAGCACCATGATAAATTAACCCCGGGGACCCTAAACTTTGTATGACCTTTGCTGTAATATCTCTAACACCTATGGAGCTACCACCAGATATTACTATGGCGTCGTATTCTTCTATGCACTGAACCAATATTTCCTTCAGAAAGATTTCATCATCTTTCACATGTGCTACTCTCTGCGCCTGAAGTCCATAGTGATTCCTTAACCAAGAGGCTAAAGTGTAAGAATTGCTATCTCTTACTTCTGTCAATTGTTTTTGCTTAACGAAAGGTTCAACAATCTCGTCACCAGTGGATACTATCGCCACCTTTGGTTTTCTGTAAACAGATAACTTCTGAACTCCAAGCGAAAAAAGGAGACTCAGATGTTTCAGCTTAATCCTTGTGCCTTTATGTATCACAATCTGCCCTTTGTGCACATCCTCTTGAGCCTTCATAACATTCTCACCAGGTGCAGTGGATTTCATAATCTCTACAATCTTTCCAAATCTTTGGGTGTTTTCAACCATGACCACAGCGTCAGCACCTTCTGGTATCATGGCTCCAGTTGGTACCCACGCGGCTTCATTTGGCCTTAGGCTCGCTGGTGGCTTATCCCCTATCCTAACCTCGAAAGCAAAATCTAGTACCACTGGCATGATAGGCGAGGCGCCTTTCGTGTCGCGAGAATTCACAGCATAGCCATCGACAAGAGATTTGTCAAATCCAGGCAAGTCTTCCTCGGCTACAACATCAGAAAAAACAACTGACTTTATTGATTCTTGGGTTGGAACGTCAATAACTTGATCAATCGGGTTAATCATTGAAAGGTAGTTCTCGTATATTTCCTCAACTGTGGCAAATCTAAGCTGCTCCATTCTCATGACCTTTCACCATATCAGCGCAATCTGTCATGGATCCTTTCAGCTTCTCGATGGTATGCTTCAAAGCAGGAAGAATAACTTTCAAATTATCCTCAACGGCACTCGGACTACCAGGAAGATTTATAATCAAAGTTTTATCTTTGACTCCGGCAACAGCTCGAGAGATCATAGCATAGGGTGTTTTTTTGAGTGACTCAACCATCATGGCTATTTCAAATCCATAGAGACGTTTTTCTATAACTTTCATAGTTGCTTCTGGAGTAACATCTCTTGGACTGACTCCCGTACCACCGGTTGTTATAACCAAATCGTAGTTATGATTGCACAAATTTGTTAGTTCTTCCACAATTAAATCCATTTCATCGGGAAGGATTTTATAGTACGAAACTTTTATCTCAATTTTTTCCAGCATCTCTTTGATTAATTGACCACTTCGGTCAATCCTATCTCCCTTTGATCCTTTATCACTCAAGGTTATGACGGCTGCTTTGATCATGCTAACTCACCACTCTTAATAATTTTACCAGCCTGGCTCAAATCGTATCCTTTGAGTTTCGAAGCAATATCAAAAAATTCTTTGGACAAAATTACATCAATCATTAGCTTAAACCTAGAATCATCCACAAATTCTGGAAGGATCAGTAAGTCATATTCCTCCCAAAACAACGGAACAAAGTCAAGCCCAAAAATCTCGGCTGCCGCAGCGACGCCAAGACCAACGTCTGCTAGATTGTTTTTGATTCTAAGCGCCAAACCCAGATGAGTGAACTCTTCATCTTCGTACCCATTTATTTGACTAGTATCCAATCCAAGTTTTTGCAGATGATAATCCAGCAAGATCCTTGTTCCGGAGGCCTTTTGCCTGTTAACAAAGCGAACATCCTTCCTTGTTAAATCGCTTAGAGATTTTATGCCTTTTGGATTTCCCTTTTGTACTATCAGTCCCTGGTTCCTCCTAACTAACTTCATGAGAACGAATTCAGAAAGATACTTTCTCAGATATGGTATATTGTACTCACCAGTATTTACATCTAGGAGATGTATACCTGCTATATGCGCTTGTTTCTTAGCTATCGCAAATAATCCACCCATGCTTCCAACATTGCTTATCGACATACTGATTGTGTAATCACGATTCTTAATTAGGTCAGCCAGAAACGATATTATTGGATCGTTGCTGCCTACAAAAAGGATATTTCTATCGATTTCTTCAATTGATTTGTAAGTTTCGACGGAATAGGTTTCTCCTTCTTCCAGAAGTTCTACACCTCGCGGGATAATTATCCTCCCGTCCATTTTTGCAAGAGGTTCCATAGGTGCGGCCCCACGTTTTAATGGGATGAAAAAGTACTTCCCATTGACCTTTCCAACACTAACACGTATTATTTCATCGTCAGAGATTGAGGATAGAATTCTTCTTGTGTTAAATGCGTAGATTCTCTCATTTTTTGGGAGCAAGAGTCTATTCTTTCTGAGGACAATTGGTTTCACTATTTCCTCGAGAACAACATAGCATGAGCCGGGATAACCAGGCAAAACGATCAATGGCTTTGCTGGAACAGTTTTGAGAACAGCCAAAAGAGCAGGTTTCCCAGGTCGAACGTTTATTCCATGAGTCACTATTTCTGCCATCTCCTCTGCGACTTGATGGGAGTAATCAAAAATACCTGCTGAAGACCCCGCGCTCAACAGTATAATATCGAAACTTGATGAAACTTCGCGGACTACTTTTTCAATAAGACCTAGATCGTCAGGTACCGGCTCCAGTATCTCTACGTCTACTCCAAAGTAAGACAGAAATCCCCTTATCATAACAGAATTGGTTTCCGGAATATTATAGATATTCGACACCTTCTCGGCTTCAACAATTTCTGTTCCGGTAGGTATTACACAAACCTTTGGTTTTTCTATAACTTCAACTTCAAACACTCCAGCAGCTAAGAGTAGGGCTACATCTTGAGGCTTTAGCAAATGGTACCTCGTGAAAATCATGTCGCCCTCACATACATCTTCACCGATCATCCTCACATCGTGATATGGAGGAACAGGTTCATAAATCTCAATAATGTTTTCATCTATAATATTCACATTTTCGATCATTATTACCGAGTCAAATCCAAGTGGCATCGGATTCCCAGTGTTAACAAAAATGAACTGTTCCTTGGTCAACCTTTTTGGTGCCGATTTCGTGGCTCCAACGGTTTCCCAACTTCTCACTGCCATACCATCCATTGCGGCACTAATAAAAGTTGGGACACTTCTCTTGGCAAAAACAGGCTTCGAAAGAATTCTATTTAAAGCATTTCTGGTCGAAATTAACTCTTCTTTTACCTCGAAAAAACCTAATTCTTCCAACGTTTTCATGTATTTTTGAACTGCGACATTAAGATCTGAACGGCGCAGGTATATCCTTTGCATTCTAATGCCTCCATTTAATATTCTCTAACGAAATACGCATTAAAAACATATTCTTGAAGCATTCTGTGAGTGTTGAAAAATGACCCATTGATTGCTATAGCATATTTCATCATGTTGATGAACTTATTTCTCTCGTGGTAATAAGTAGGAATAACTGCTTTCTCGAGCTTTTCGTAAAGTAACATGGCATGTTTTTCAGTCGTCCCCTCATCTCCAGAACTGTTTCCTATGGCCCAACCAGTAATCCCTTCTATGCATCCTTCTATCCACCAACCATCAAGTACACTGAGATTTGGAACCCCATTTAATGAAGCTTTCATACCGCTTGTCCCCGACGCTTCAAGAGGTGGTTGAGGAGTATTAAGCCAGATATCGACACCGGATGTTATCATTGCACCAAGCTTCATATTATAATTCGGCAGATAAACAATTGGAACATGCGGCCGCAAACTCTCTATGAATCTGTGGATTCTTTTTATCAATTGTTTTCCAGCTTCATCTCTAGGGTGTGCTTTTCCAGCGTAGATAATTTGTATTTTTCCACTCTCTGAAGCAATTTTTTTCAACCTTTCAAGATCATAAAAAAGAAGATCTGCGCGCTTATACGTTGCGGCCCTTCTTGCAAAACCAATTGTCAAAACATTTTCATCCATACTAAAGCCACTGTTGGACTTTACATAGCTTAGAAGCCTTCTCTTGCAATCCATATGGGCTTCCCAAATTTCCTCATCTGGTATCGATAAGGCGTATCGCAAACTGAAATTATCCTGACGCCACATTGGTATGTATTTATCAAATAAACGTTTGAAGGGCTCAGAAGTCCAGGTTTCGGCATGAACACCATTGGTGATGGAACTTATTTCGTAACCAGAGAACATCAATCTGGAGATTTCTCCGTGTTTCTTGGCAACACCATTTATATATCTGCTCATATTCAAAGCCAAGTAGGTCATATTTAGGGTGCTATCGTAAACAACTTGTGGAAGTGAGAAGAAATCATCGCGTGGGCCAATTATCCTCCTTGCAAGTTCGAGTGGAAACTTATCATGACCAGCCGGCACTGGTGTATGAGTAGTGAACACACACTTACTCCGAACCGCTTCGATATGAGACTGTGAGATCAAGTTACTCAGAGTGTTTCTCAATTCCTCATCCAAAAGTTCAAGAGTCAACAGTGCGGAATGACCCTCGTTCATGTGAAAGGTTTGTATGTTGTTATAGCCAAGTGCCCTTAAAACTCTGACACCACCAATACCAAGAACAACTTCCTGACAAAGTCTATATTTTTCATCGCCTCCATATAGAAAGTCGGTCAATTTTCTATCATACTCGGCGTTCTCCTCCAAATATGTGTCCAAGAAATAAACCGGAACTATGTAACCGGTTATCCCAACGACATCGTATCTCCAGGCTCTAACATGAACCGTTCTGTTTTCTATCCTTACGCTTACTTTCACATCTTCTCTTGTGAGAAAATCCTCAAATGGCCATGGATCCGGATGTTCATACTGCTGACCATCCGGTGATAACTCTTGCATAAAGTAGCCATATCTGTGGAGGAGAGTTACAGCAACCATAGGAATTTCCAAATCCGCTGCGGATTTTAGAGTATCACCGGCGAGCACTCCCAACCCACCACTGTACGTATGCATTCTCTCATCCAAGCCTATTTCCATTGAAAAATAAGCAATCTTTCTTTGACCGGGATTAATACTCGTCAAACTAACCACCTCTGAATACGAAAAAGTTACCATGTATTTATGTTTTTCTCTGAATTATTAATATCTCGGTATCTCCATATCTCTTTAATTTTACGGTTTCAAACTCCTCTGGAACCGTGCAGTTTTCTTGCAGTGCTTTTTCAAGAATAATCAATTTACCAACATTTGATTTGGATGCCAAGATTTTTAGAAGTTCATCGATGTACATCAAGTTATAAGGCGGATCCGCAAAGACAATGTCGAACTCTTCAGAACAATTTCTCAGAAAAGGTCTAAAATCACTTCTAACAATTTTTAAGTTTATACCGCATTTTTCCGCATTTTTCAGCGCAGTGCTTAAAGCTTTTGGTGAAATATCCACGGCTGTAACACTCTTGGCTCCTCGGCTTATCGCTTCTATAGAAACTACCGCACTACCACAAAAAAGCTCTAGAAAACTTTTTCCTTCAACGTCAACCATACTGAATATAGCTTGCCTTACCAGTGAAGTGGTGTATCTGGTTCTAGGATCTGGTACAGGCTTAACTACCCTCCCCCTCAAAAAACCACCAGTTATTCTGAGTATTTCGTATCACCAACCTTTCAATGAAGGTCTATAAATTCCTTATTTGCTTTTAGAATTTCATCAAGAAGTATCGGTGCCGTATCCCAGTCTGGTCCCAATGGATGAAGCAACATGGCTTTCAGAGCAATTTTTTTCGATGCGTTGAGGTGAGCTTTGATCGCCAGACGTTCGTACATCTTCACTAAATGAATCAAACCCACAGCAAACTCATCGGCCTCACCCAGGCACATCGGGAAAACTTTGTTTGCCTTGACAAAACACGGTATTTCCAAGACATAATCATGTGGCAGATTAGTCACAGCACCATTGTTGCGGGTGTTAACAATATGGATTGCTCCCGAGCCAATGGCTAGATCCCTTATCAAATGTGCGGCAGCTGTGGAGTACATACTCCCACCGCGAAGCATAAGCTCTGGCGGTACTGAGTCTGAATTTTTATATATCTCTAGCAGAGTTTTCTCTATTTGTTCAACCTTTCTAGCTCTTGTTCCGTCTATTTTCAGTTTTTCTATCATCTGTTTTTCCATCAAATAATACTTCAGATATGGACTCGGATACAGTTCCAAACATTCGACCAGTTCTGCAGGAAAATCACCAGAAACATTGGCTAAATTCATCTTCAATTTTTGGAAAATTCTTTCTGTTAAATCCTCCTTTTTTACAAATATCCTCTCAAGAAAAGTCAAATGATTCAAACCATAATATTTCACAAAGATATCCGAAATCTGGCAACCAATGATTTCACTTAAGGTCTTTAGTAAATTTATTGGTATGTTGCACAAACCTATAAATCTTTCAAATTTGAGGTAGTTAATTACAAATTCAGTTATGTGGCCACTGGGGTTGGTGAAATTTATAACAACAGCTTTGCTGTGCTTTTCAACCAATTCAATATATTTCCTGATGATCGGGAAGGCCCTCAGTGCAGCCGAAAATCCACCTATTCCCGTCGTTTCCTGCCCCAGTAAACCGTAATTCAAGGGTATTTCTTCATCGTTGATCCTTCCAGAAAGCATACCAGGTCTAAATTGGAACACAACATAATCGGCTCCATCAAAAGCTTCGATTGGATCGAAGGTTTTTTGCAGCATAAAAGCTTCTCTAACCATTTTTTTGACGAACTGGAAAACATTTTCAAACTTAGTTTCACTATCCTTCAAATCTAGGAGCGTGACATTTTCAATCTTAACCTCGTTGCTTATCTCCAGCAAGCCTTTTATCAGCTCTGGAGTATATGTACTCCCGCCACCAACAATGGCAATTTTCATAAAAGCACCTCCAGCTGCTTTAAGAGGCTCTCTATAACCTGTTTACTTGGCTTGTAGTGAATCCTTTCATAAGCAAGTAGAATTGCACCAAAAACTGGCGGGTGCTTTGGAACAATTAACTTGTAATCTTTTCCAACTGCAGATTCTATCATTTTCAAAAGAATTGAAGGTGAATTCTTGAAAAAACTCCCTTCTAGAACTAGCTTTATGGGAGTTTTCAAATCCAGAGTCCTTCTGAAGGCATTTACAATTTTGACAATCTCTAGAACGATCTCACCAAGTATTCTCAGAGCAACATGGTCAAACTGGCTGGCTGCTTCGAAAAGCGTTTTGATGAGTTCAACTGCGTATTTTCTAAAGTTTTCAGTTCCACTTTCCTCATACTCATAGTGCATTATGTTCTCAATAGGTTCACCAATCTTACTTTCAAAAATTTCTTTCATTATGGTTGACTCGTCCCTACCATCTTTTGCTCTCACAATTGCAGAAGCTACCCGTCCAGCAATCAAGTATGAACCTAGCCTCTCTCCAAAGAATCCGGAGAAACCTCCGATTCTAAGAATCTTCTTCCCATCTGAGGCAAAATTTATTCCTCCTGTTCCACAGCTTATCATTATTCCAATATCATCCAAAGTCCCAGATCTCAGAGCTATTCTTCCATCATTGTCAAAATCATAATTCAGTAAGCCAAGTCTTGCTAGTATACTCTTGACTATTTCGATCTCGTATTGACTATCTGCTCCCGCAAACCCGAAGAAAGCATATGTAAGATCGTCCTTCCTAAGGTTGCACCTGTCCAGCACTTGCTGTACTGCTTGGTTTAAAACTTGGACAGATCTCTCAATCCCAATTGATTGATAATTTGCTCCTTGAGTTTTCAAGAATGAAAGAATTTTACCTTGTTCGTCGACCAAGATCAAATCTGTTTTAGTCCCCCCAACATCTACACCAAGAAAATACAGGATGATCCCTCCTCAAAATTCGGTAAATTCCGCAAAAACATGCAGAGCTATTGGAGGAAGAACTTTTAAAGGCTCAACGATGCCCTGGATGCCATATGCAAACGATCGTTTTAGAAAATAGCTTGCTAACATGTTTAGGGTATTATCATCGAATTGCGTTCGATGGCACGATAAAGCTTGCATCTTCACATGGAAATGTTCTTCACTTATCTCAATAAAAACATTTGGTTTTAAGGTATTGAAAAAACCAACTAACTTAATTGTCTCATCGCATGTACCAGGAAGAGCTTTTGGAAGCCTATAAAAGAATGCTGCTTGAGCTGCAGCCATGCCACACTTCAAATGATCTGGATGAACCTCATAAAACATGAATGGATCAACTGTTAAAAGCATGTCCGGCTTGCTTTTTCTTATAATTTCGATTAATTTTGTTCTTACTTCTTCTACAGTATAATCACCTAGATCCTCGTATCCAAGCCAGATAAGTTCTGAAACGCCAAGAACTTCCGCAGCTTTCTCTTGTTCACGTTTTCTTGCCTCAGCCAGTTTAGAACCTATTTGTGATTCATCCAAAGTTCCTGCCCCTCCGTCGGTAACAGTTACATAGGTTATTCTTGTACCTTGCTTCGCTAACTTCGCTACTGTACCACCTATTGAGAGATCTATATCATCAGGGTGTGGCTGAACACACATAACATTGCGCATTTCTTCAATTTTAGGTAGGCTAAGGAAATTTGGGAGAAGGTTCTTTGCAAAATTTGCCATTTGGTCACGCTCCTTTTCAAGACGCTATATTATCCTATTTCTCAAAAGAATTATGCCACAAAGCAACGAGTTTGGCTTGATCTATAATATCATGGGAGGTTCAGCAAGAAAGGTGTCAACAAAAAGATACATAGCGCTGCTCATGATTCTAAGCCTTATAAAGCTTTTTATTTTCTACTGTATCTTACCAAAAGTGTTCAGCCTGACAATAGTTGTTGGCACTGTAGCATGGTGTGCCTTATTCTACATTATGTTTTTCTATTTGTTCAAGGAACAAGGATATCTTCTTCATTGCATCATCTCGATAGCTATCACAGTTGATTGCCTTTACTTTCGAAATTTTGGTAACTTGCCATCTGTTATACACCTTGCCTTACTCCCACAGCTTGGTAGAGTTGGTGATAGCATAAAGCATTCATTTGATATATTTTCATTTCTCTTCATTGCTGATTTGATACCGCTGCTACTTTACGATAGAAAAAGGCACAAGAATTTTGTAAAGAACTCTAACTACTTTGTCAGAAAAGATGTCGCTTTGTTGATTCTTTTAGCCTTTATCTTTGCCTGGCTACCTTTGATTATTGAAAAACCTAAACCAAATCAGGTTTTTGTACGGTATGGTCTTGTTGCGTATCATTCGTATGACATACCATGGTCAATCTTTTTTAGAAAGAGAGAACAACTGTTTTCACCGACCAACAGATCGGAAAATGTTGAACACAGCCCAATTTACAGAGGAATTGCGAAGGGGAAAAATGTGATCGTAATCCAGCTGGAATCATTTCAAAATTTCTTGGTGAATTTCAAATATGAAGGCCAGGAGATAACCCCAAACTTGAATCAACTGATAAGTCAATCGATATATTTCGAAAACTATTATCAGCAAACTGGATGTGGGAACACGGCAGATGCAGAATTTGTAACTTTGACTTCCCTCCACGTGCCTGGTTATGACGTCGCCTATGAAGTATATTCGGATAGAAAATTTGAAGCATTGCCAGCGATTCTTAAGAGGCATGGATACTTAACTCTAGCATTTCATGGAAATTCTGGTTGGTTTTGGAACAGAAGAAAAATGTATCCAAACCTTGGTTTTGAAAAGTTGTACGCTCTCGAGGAATTGGTACAAGATGAAATCCTTGGGATGGGCTTAAGCGATTTATCCCTTTATAAGCAAGCTGTAGACATACTCAAGAAAACAGATCAGCCATTTTTTGCATTTATAGTAACACTCTCGAGTCACACACCGTTTATACTACCCGATCAATATAAACAAATAAACTTGCTTCCAAAGCACAAAGATACAATTTTTGGGAATTACCTTCAAGCAGTTCATTATGCTGATTACGCCTTGGGACAATTTCTTGAAATGCTCAAACGTGAAGGAATCTATGACAATTCAGTCATAATTCTTTACGGAGACCATGCCGGATTGCAACCATTCGTAAAAGAGAACTTGGAAATCATGAACGAAATTCTTGTGAAAGAATATACTTATTTGGAAGCTTTTCGGGTTCCTTTTGTCATTCATATACCAAATCGTGTGTTGAGTTTGAAGGTGAAAACAGTAGGAGGGCAAACTGATTTTTTACCAACTGTTTTGAATCTGCTCGGTATTGAAATCGATTTCTCAAAGATAGTAGGAAAGGATCTGTTGAATTGTTCTGAGGGATTCGTCGCACTCAGATATCATGTTCCGGACGGCTCTTTCATTGATGAAAAAAGGTATCTAATTGTGTCGCCCGATGGAATGTTACAAAATAGCTTTGCTTATGACCAAATTCAATCTAGACAACTACCTTATTATGAGTGCCTTGACGGATACAAAACAGCCATTAAGCAGATAGAGTTCTCGCGAGCAGTTCAAAAAAAAGAATAATACATAAAACCACAAGGAGACTAAATCTTTTCAGGAAGAATACTGCATGCGCTACAAAGAAAGCAATCTAATAAAAGGAGTCTATATCTTGTTAGGCTGAATATTTAGAATGCCAAAAGGCGACAGAATGAGCGGGCAAGTCTGGCAAAGAGTACGAAAAAAATTTATGGTTGCCGATTTGGTGGCTGATAATACGTAAAGAGAAAAGGACCCCATTACTTCTAACTGAAAAAGAGTTTTTTCATCCTTTCTTATTCGGGATTAAGGATATTTTGGCAAGTGTTTCAAAAAATGTCATACTAATCATGAGGGTTTCGCAACTTGTTTTTGAATTAGTAGCAATTAAGATAAACAGATACATTTTTCGAATAATTGAAACCGGGCGTTATTTCAGTTGAACACGAAAAAATCAGGAACAACTTTGAAGAAAGATCTGTTCAATGTTTTTCACACTTACTCTCAATTGATTGGCAAAAGGAAATAACAAAAACAGCTGACTCAAAGAACGAAACTAAGGTGATCCATAACAACAATGCTAGTAATAATAGACGTGAGTATATAATCAATTACACCTCATACTCTCACATAGTTATAAACCAAGAGTTCTTGTTAGCAGTTTTTATTATTCACACAGTAAATACCCTAAGGAAAACCAAGCAACAAATTGCGGAAATTGATCTATAAAAACTTTCAAGCGAGCAAAAGATTCAACAAATTGTATAACTGTTCCAAACTATCCGATCATTTTAAATGACTTTAATACCGAAGCCAATCAAAATGGATGAAGTTCTCGTAGGCAACAGAAACTGCCATTGGAGTCGCTAAAGATTAACCAAAACTCTCCGGCTACGTTTCGTAAGGTTGTGAACCTATCGAGCCAAAAGCATTATTTTTGAGTAGAGAAATGTTTCAGTTACCATAATTGGAGAAAAACGATTACTAGTTTAGTTCATGTTGTAAAATAGCACTTGGGGGAAATTAACCATGAAGACATTAGTAATTTATGATACCTACACTGGGACAACAGAAAAATGTGCAAAGCTGCTCGGTGAAAGACTCCAAGGCGAGATTCATGTTTTAAGGGTTCCAAGAAATGGCAATGTTGAGGTTGAAAGGTACGATACTGTTGTAATAGGTAGTTATGTACATGCCGGAAAAGTAAGTAGGAGAATCGCAAGATTTTGTAAAACAAATCTACAAGCACTTTTGCAAAAAAGGGTTGGTATTTTTTTGTGCATGCTTGATAAACCCGAAAATCTTGGAAGGTATCTGAACAACAATTTTAATGTTAGTCTTATTGAGCACGCCTTTGCAAAAGCTTGCTTTGGTAGTGAGTTGAATTTTGAAAAAATGAACCCGATTGTTAGATTCTTGATAAAGCTGATAATAAAAAAGGCGCAGCCCGAAGTTGGGTTACGCCCAAAGGAAATCGACAAGTTCGTTTCAACCATGAATTCTTGACTTTTGCTTTGTCTTTGCGTCCGTTGCTTGAAAATCTGAAACGTTTGAACCTCGAATCACTTTAGGACGTTTCTTAAAATCGATGAGCTGTCTTTCTAATTCCGCTCTCTCAAGTTTTTCTTTGTAAAGAAACCGGAGTGCAATCATTTCTAGAAAACCCCACATGTATTCCATAGTTTCACCTCCTATAAAGATTTTGTCAACCAAAAATCTTATGGTTCTTGCATAAATTTTAATATATGTTTTGAAAATTGTCAAGTATCAGATTCAAAAATTTTAGATAAAAATCCATTCGTGATGATATTGAAAGAGCATATTCATATTTTTTAATCTCAAGATAAAAATATATGCTTCATTTAGTCAAACAATTTCGTGGTATTATTTGCATAGGAATGAGGGGGCGGTCTTATGACTAAAGTGTCGTCCCTCTGGAATTTGTTAATCATCGGTGCCTTGGTATTCCTACTGATTTTCACTTCAATTCATCAAAAGTTGCATGCGCGAACAAATATCGTGTGGCAAAAACTGATTGGAAAAATCTCCAGAGATATTGCGTACGGTATAGCAGTTCTCAACAACAAAACTATAGCGGTAGCCGGATGGACTGGTTCAAAATCAAATCCAGACGATCAAAACGTCTTTTTGATAAGACTAGACAAAAATGGTAAGACCTTGTGGCAAAGAGAGATGAATGGTGAAGGAACTGATGGAGCTACCTGTGTTAAAGCAACATCAGATGGAGGATTTATTGTAATCGCGATCAGCAATTCAAAAAGCGGCGATTTTCCCTCTATTAACGGGTTACAAGATGTTTGGGTCTTGAAATTTGATGAATTAAACAACCTAGTTTGGAAACGATGCTATGGAACGGGATCCTACGAAGCAGTTTTTGACATCATAGAAGATGATGGTTATGTGTTAGTTGGCTACACTCTTAGCCAACAAACGGCTGAAGACATCTGGGTTTTTAAGATTTCAAAAGATGGGGATTTGTTATGGAGTACGGTTTTTGGTGGAATTGATTGGGATACAGGATTTAGTGTAACTAAGTGGAACGAGGGTTACATTGTGGCTGGCCTGATACGCTCACAAAACCCGTCTAACGTGGTAACATTCGGATCGGCTGATATGTTGCTGGCTTATATTTCGAAAAACGGTCAGGTCCTTTGGCAAAAAGCGTTTGGAGGATCAGATTGGGATCAACCTTCACACGTTTTTTCGACAACAGATGGAGGCTTTGTACTCCTTGGTACCAGTTGGTCTGAACAGATTGTAGGTTTCAATAGGGCTGGAGACATTGTGATGATCAAATTTGACAAAGAAGGAAAACAGGAATTTGTCAAAACTTTCGGAGGAAGCGCAGATGATATTGCAAGGAAAGGCATGGAAGTTGACGAAGGATATGTGATAGCTGGAACTACCTGGTCTAATGATGGAAACGTTTCCCAAAAGCACGGAGGCAGTGATTACTGGCTGATCAAGTTGGACCGATTTGGCAACCTTTTTTCGGAAGAATCATTTGGAGACCATCAAGATGAAATACTTTACGGACTTGAAAAGATAGATGGAGAATACCTTCTGGTTGGTGTCTCTTACTCCTACATGATTGGACTTTCAGTACGGAGTCACGGCGGAGGAGATATTTATTTGGTAAAAACAAAATGAAAGCTGGCATGTTGCCAGCCTTCACTTTTTGTACTTCGTGATATTTCTCAAAAAGTTCTTTCTCCACTCCTTATCTTTCTCTTCTTCAATACCCTTGACTGCAAAACCATCTACTACACCGATTACCCCTCTGCCTTGTTCTGTCTTGGCGACAAGAACCTGCAGTGGGTTTGCCGTTGCTGCAAAGATTCGACAGACTTCTTGAACATTCTTAATTTGGTTGAGGACATTAATGGGATAACCATTTTTGATCACAATCACAAAAAGATGCCCAGCTCCAATCTTTTGCGCGTTCTCTATTGCCACTTGTGTTAACTCTTCGTCGTTTCCCTCATACCTTATCAAACAAGGGCCACTTGCTTCGTTGAAAGCTATTCCAAATCGCAGATTTGGGTTAGTTGTCACAAGAACCTCATAGAGATCCTCAACAGTTTTGATAAAATGTGAATGACCAAGAATTATGTTTGCTCCTTCTGGAATATGAACCTGCACAACTTCAATTTCCATCTACTTCACCCCCTTTACAGATTATGTCATAAATGCATTCTTAATACTCACCTTTATAATTTGTTGACTTGAATATTTTTCATGATATTATTAAATTGTACAAATGAATATCCCCTCCCAGATGGGAGTGCCCTTGTATAATTCCGAGAATAAGGCTCGGAAGTCTCTACCGGACGGCCGCAAACTGTCCTGGCTACAAGGGCTTAATTTTTTGAGCATAGAAAATCGGTAGAGACAACTTTACCGATTTTTCTTTTTCGGAGGGATAATATGAAAATTGCACTCGTTATGGGTAGCGACAGTGACCTCAAAATTATGCAAGAAGCAATAGACACGCTAAAAAGTTTCTCAATTAGTTGCGATGTTTTCATCCTCTCAGCTCATCGAACTCCTCAAGAGACTTTAGAAT
>JBEPZZ010000041.1:0-3839 GCA_041640575.1 Pseudothermotoga sp.
CTATATCACTTCCAATTATAAGTCCTTCACCTGCTTTTCGAGTTATGACAAGCAATTTATTCACTCCTAGCAGCTTGATTTTGCATTATTTTCTTGCTTCTTTCTATCTCATCCGCTATTTGGTGTTTGATTAGGTAATCCGTTCCTTCTAGCAGAATCTGACGAGCTTTCCTCAACTTCTTATTTATAACGATCGGTGCAAAAAGATTAACAGTTGCAGCTTTTGGGTTGTCTTGAGGGATAGTTAGAATAGACAAAACTTCAATGTCTTTCTCATTTTCAATTTGTAATTGCTCGACATCTTCCTTTGACAAAACCAGGCTGTAGTCAACTCTAACAAGCCATGGATTTATAACTGGAAAAGCTACATGATCTGATTCAAGAGACGTAAGCCACATGATTGGTGCACTTGTTTCCAGTGAAACAACAGCAAATTTTCTTAATGTTTCGAATCCTGGCAACCCATCCTCAAATAAAATTATATCGTTTTCTTTGAGCTCAAGATCTCCAAGTTTAGTTTTGAAAATCACATTGTCACCCCTCATGTTAAGAAATCAACCAAAGTAGCGCGTAGAACATTGGCAGCTGATTTTAAAGCAGCTTGAAGAGCAGCTTGCTGCATTGAAAGCTCAGTAACAACTTTGGCTAAGTCCGCATCTCTCTCTTTTGAAACGTACTCAGTAAGATATTTGTTAAGATCTTCAAGCCTTCCAGAAATCATTTCGGACATCCTCTGGTTTGCTCCAATTTTTGCTATGTTTTCTGATATCTGCTTTTCTAGGAAATCCAAACTGGACAAAGATATTGAGGAAAGTTTTGATCTGTCATTTTGTTCAAGTGCGTCAATTGTTCTATCAACAATTTGGAATATACTTTCACCAGTGTCAGTCATGAAAAAATCATAAACGGTCAAGCCATAGTTAATTGTGTAGCCAAGCATATTCACGTATCTTGAGCCGGCGCTAGCAGGGTCCAAAAGTATTTTTCCGGTCTGATCAATCGGTGGCCTATCAGAAGCGTATCCAGCAAAAATGTAGTCAGTTCCAACCTGGGTGTTACCAATTTGTATCAAATGTTGCTTTATTTGATTTAATTCCTCTGCAATTATTCTCCGATCATCTTGTGTTAATGTATCGTTCGCTGCTTGAACTAGCAGCTCACGAATTCTTGATAATATTGAACTGATTTCCTGCAAAGAAGAATCGTACGCTTTGACAATACTATCCATCTGATTGAGATTTCGTTTGTATTGCTCAATTTCTCTCAGTCTCGAGTCAAGATTCGATGATCTTGTAGCCACAATGGCATCATCACTTGGATACCGAACCGCTAGACCTGATGAAAGTTGATCGTGCAATTTTGCAATTTTTGAGATATTTATTTGGATATTTGACAAAACTCTATCGCCCACCATTCTATCTGTTACCCTCATGTCAGTTCACCTACCTTCCCACAACTCCCAAATGGTCTATTACTCTGCCTAGCATTTCATCAATAGCAGTTATAACACGTGCAGCAGCGCTAAAGGCGTGCTGATACTTTATCATGTTTGTCATTTCTTCATCCAGAGAAACTCCTTTGACTCTTTCCCTTTCTTGGTTGATTTCGGTTTTCAAAGCTTCGGCGCTATCCTTCATTTTAGAGGCTGTCTCGGCTTCGACCCCAAGTTCAGCAATGATCCCCCCAAAATATTCATAAAAACTTTCTTTCCCATTTGCAAGAAGTCTGTCATAACGCGAGGATGAGATGAGATTCATTATTTGAGTATTGCTTCGACCCGTCGGAAAGAATGAAGCAGCATTCCAATCATTATTCCTTTGAACTATCCCTAAATCAACTGCCAAGGATTCTGCGTTCATAGACAAAGAATTAGATACGTTCCACTGATTTACAAAGAAATAGGGTTCATAGCTCTCACGTTGATCTACAGTTAGAAATTCACTTATTGCTAAACGTTGTCTAAGGGTTTCGAAATTCTCGCCTCTTATTATCAATTCGTATTTAACAGACCAATCAGCATCAAAGTTGTTTGGATCATTGTTGGTATCAACTAAACCAAGTGCTTCAAAGAACCCTTGGGGGCCCTTTATAGAAAAATTCCGCAAGTTGAATTCAAAATCTCTACTTGCCCTTAGGACAAAGGCACCTCTCGGAGTAATATCAGCTATCAAACCGGTTCCTGCAGCGTTGATTTTATTCATTAAAGTTTGCAGAGTATCTACTGTTGGATCTATGTGAATCCTGGTGTTATTTACAACCATTTGAAATCCTTGTTCAGGATCAAAATTGTTAGTACCTGCAAAAATGTTTTCCAAGGTATCAGACAACTTTAAAACGGTGAAACTTTGATTTGTCGCTTTAGCTCTTGTAAGAAAACCGTTAGGATCTGTAATATTGATTCGACTCGTTTCAAATCTGTAATCCACAGTTGGCATCAAAACAATTGAATCACTTATTACAACAGCTTTCACAATATTTGTCTGACTGTTAATTTGATCTGCTACTGGAATCGGGGAAGATGTATCAATTGTTACAAATTGCGTAACTCTAGATCCATCTACTTTGACGCCCTCAAAGGCTAGTTCATAAAGACCTACGGGTATCTCATTTAAAGCTGAACTGCTTATAGTTATAAATCGCTTCTGCTCGGTTTCAAACCCCATTCGCGATAAATTTGAGTTTGAAGTGTCTATGATTAAAACGTCTCTCAAGTCTTGAGGATCGGTTGGATTTTGAGGATCCAACTCCAAGTAAAGTCTAAAGGCTGATAAATTTTGAGATGGTCTGTGGTTATCGACCAACAGATTTAGCCAAGGGGTAAGCTGACCAACTAAATCTCCAACATTCGAATTAGCAGCAATGTCAATTGAAATAGGATTGTTTGAGCTGTCGAAGAATACCAATTTACCGGATGCCCTGAAGACTGTATTTAATATTTGATTCTGATCCAGAAAACCATTCAAGCCCGTTACGTAATTTATGGGGCCTTCTAGCATTCTTCTAACCCCTAGGATTCTGAAAACTGCTGGATCCGCTGTATCTCTAGTGGCTGTAATGGGAGTGAAGAAATTCAAACCAGTTATTTTCCCAGTTGCGTCAAAACCTTCTCGATGAATCAAATTGATTTTGTCTGAAATTGTCAAGGCAAATTCATCAAGGTAGCTCATATATTTTGTTAATACCGAATCTCTTAAATCTATCAAAGCTTTTAAACTGCCGTCTGTTAAAGTCAATTTTGCATTCCCAACGAACAATTCGTAGAAACCCTTAGCATATGGTCTTTCAATTGCCCGAACTGGTATCTGAGTTGAACCAGATAAAACGATCTGATCACCTACTGAAAGAATAATTTGACCGTCCTGAGTTTGATAGTAAGAAATGTTTGCATGAGAAGATAGTTCATCAAGTATCCTATCTCTCTCATCAAGTAAATCATTCGGAGTGGATCTTAAGGCCAAAGCTATTCTAATCTGCTCATTTATCTTAGCCAGATTTGCAACCAAATTGTTGATTCTTGTAACTTTCATAGATACTTCCCTGTTAATATCTTCTCTCAGCTGTTGAATACGGTCATAAACATCCCTCATGTTTGAGATCATTTGTTGAGCTGACGTCACAAACTGTCTTTTAGCTGCAACATTTGTCGGATCAGAAATTACCTCTTCGGCAGCTGCCAAGAAAGAATCATAATATGCTCTTATTCCAGACTCGCCAGGTTCAGCAAAGAGCTGTTCAATGTAGTGCAGGTTCGAAAGTATCGTCTCATAAAACGCGTGCCTATTCGAGACTTGACGGTACTGAACATCCAGAAAGGCATTTCTAATTCGCTCGATGTTCTT
>JBEPZZ010000041.1:3849-12156 GCA_041640575.1 Pseudothermotoga sp.
ATAAAAGCGTTACCCAAAGTCGAGGTGACCAAAGGAGCGGTATTCATTATGACTGGTCTTTGGCGAGAGTAACCATCTGTGTTGGCATTTGCAACATTGTGACCAACAACATTCATTGCTAGTTTATGTGTATACACACCTAACAAAGCTGTGTTCAACGAACCAAAAAGAGTTAGACCTGCCAATGCATAACCTCCTTACCACAGTGAATTTTTCTACGCTTGAAACTTGTTTCCTAAATATTTATCGACCCAAAATAGAGAGGTTTAACCCTGAAGCTCTAAATTTCTCTTGGTTGCGGATTTATAAACATTAGCCCTTTTATCGTAGGTGGGTTTCTCTGGTGGGTTAAGCGTAGCAATCAAGGTGTTAATATAACTTAAGTTAAAATCTAGAATATTTTTCAAACGATCCGTTAACAAAGATATTTCGTTCATCAATTTTACTATGGCGAATAAGTCTTTCATTAACTCATCGTTACTCGAAGCATAATTATAAAAAGTGAGTTCAACAGGTAGATTGAGATCTGATTTTATTCTTTCAAAAACACTTTTCCTTTGGTTCTCGACTGCCTCAAATTCGCTTATAGCCTTCTCTAAGTCAGCAAGCAAAACTGACATCAAAGATAAATCTTTCGAAAAGGCTGCTTTTTCATATTCGGATAATATTGATTTGATTTGGTTCAAGAGCCTTTCTTCATTTCTCAAAAATTCAACAATGGTATCCATCTCAAAGTTCGCGTAATAAACGTTGTGCTATCCTCTCTGCATCAACATTGTAAACGTTCTGTTCTATTGCCTTCCGTATGTGTTCTACCAATTGCTGCCTTACTTCTGGGCTTTCTTTTGCCATCTTTATTAATTCAGCTATGTTAACAGTTGTTTCGGATCTGACAAAGACTGCAGCCTCAGCATTATCGCGTTTCTTCTCGATCTGCTGAGGAGTTTTTGGTTGTTGCGGAGGTACAGGCCCTCCAACTTTACCAATTTCTGTCATGCTAACTCCTCCCCTTTCATTATCGACATAAATGCTAAAATCTTTATCGAGGTGTTCTGTACGGCAACTGTATTTACAAAGAAATCTGCAAACGCGGTTTCATTGCTCCACAAAGCTAACCCTCTCACGAAATTTTTTGTAACAATTACAGTTACAGTGTGTGCCCTTTCAAGAATTTCATCCACTAAATTTGATTATATCATCTTATTTTTCCTTGTGTTTTCATTGATGATCGCTTCGAAAATAAGTCTTCTCACCTACATTCTTAGCTTAAAAAGTGTTTGGTTGATTCTTGTTGTATCGTTTCTGGGTGATTTTTCATTGCTTAAGAACCCGGGTTTTCAAACTCTGTTCTATTCGTTTCAAAACGTCGCAAGAATTAGCCTTGTGTTCCTGTCTTTTTCCGTTTTTCTGAGGACAACGGATCCCTTCGTTTTCGGGAGAACTGTCCAGATTTCACTGCAAAAACTCGGATTGCGAAGCTATCTTTTGAACGATATGATATTAACCATACAATTGTCACTCAGATTTGTACCACTGATCTTCGAAGAAGCGCATAGGATAGTTCTCTCAAGCAGAATCAGAGGAGGGACTGTTCGGACAGGTAAAAATTTCTTCAGAAATTTAAAAACTTTTTCAAGTCTAATTGTTCCTCTATTAATATCTTCTTTGAGAAAAGCTGATAGGATTGCCACGGCAATAGAAGCTAGGAGATTCGGAATGTCGCAAAGAGTAACAAGCTACCAACGAATTTCTTTCTCATCTTTCGATGCTATTCTTTTTTCATTGGGTTGCTTGTTAATAATCCTATTGACTATCCTATGATTTAGTGTATACTTCATGAGACGGGTTTGAGATAACGTGGTACTTGATATTTTAGTCATGCGTAAAGTATAATATCATGACCTAAAATTAACAGGAGGGAAGCCGGTGGACAAGGAAACAGTGATCAGGAGAGTCAAGGAATTAGTCGCTGAGAAATTGGGTATCGATTTTGACGAAGTTGTTGAGGAAGCAGATCTAGTTGATGATTTAGGAGCAGATTCTCTCGATCTGGTGGACCTGGCTATGGCAATAGAAGATGAGTTTGGTGTCACAATACCAGACGAGAAACTGGAGAGAATACGTACAGTGGAAGATATCATCGAGAATTTGTTGAACCAAATTGAAATCGTCGAAGCAGAAGAAGACGAAGAAATCGAGTATGATGAAGATGAAGACGAGTACGTCGAGGATGAGGAACTTGGCTATGATGAGGACGAAGACTTCGATGATGAAGGTGATGAGGATTAATTTTTAAGCCGCTGGTTAATTAGCCAGCGGCTTTAAGATTTAAGAAATCCCACCTTTCACCGAGTTTTATAACAAGAGAAGCGCCATTCACTTTTACAAGGCTATCTTTTGTTGTGATAAACGTATCGTATCTGCAAGCTTTCCAAGTGCCTACATGACCATCTTCAAGCATGACAATTACGGCGTCAGCCATGATATAACCAGAATCATCTATTTTGTGAATCTCAAAGTACTCCGAAATGTGAGATGAGAAGTCGTTGATAAATAACTCTTTAACGCGAATTTTTTTCAAAGCGAGCATTGCTTTTTTTAAATGTGTTTCTCTGCCGCGACCCCAGTCATAAATCCTGTAAGTCAAGTCAGAACATTGTTGAATTTCAAGCAAGGTCGAATTTGGTCCTAACGCATGCACCAATCCTGCCGGAATGTAGACGAAATCGTTCTTTTTTGGCTTGAGAAAAGTAAGATTTTTTTCCCAGGAATTTTCCCTTGTGCACAAAACTGGATCAGCATCTTCATTCAGAAAGGCAATCAAGCTGTCTTCGAGAAAATACCAGCATTCTGTTTTTCCCCACGGCTCGTTCTCAATCTTTTTAGCTAACTCGTCGTCAGGGTGAACCTGAACTGATAACCATTCTGATGATGAAATAAGTTTCACAAGCAAAGGGAATCTTGAAAATCTTAGCTTGAAATGTTCAAGTACAAAACTTGGATCGCGCACTAAACCAGATTCATCGATTAGTTTAGTCTTCATTGAAGGATAGTCTGACAGCAACCATACTTCACCGATTGGCCCAGGGAAATCAACATTGAAAAACTCATTCAGCCTCCAGCTTCCCCAAGGCATTGGCCTGAACTGAAAAACAGATTTGAGGATCATTCTGAGTATCCTCCAACGCGTACTTCATGGTTTTCAAGTAAAATGACGACCTTTTGCAGACTTTTATCCGCATAGAATTTCTTTTCCAGAATCCGAACTTCCACACCAGCGTGGAGGACTTTTCTTGCAACGACCTTAGCATTTTTATATTTTTCGTAGATCTCCGCCTCTAGCATCTTAAGTTCTTGAGTGCTTCGTTCTATACTGTCTCTTAGATTAATAAGTGCTTGCCCTAACTTTCTGTAGGTATCCATTTTGTCAGCTGGGATCTCCCCAGATGCCTTCTCCAGAACCTCTTTCAAGGTTTTAAATGCAGACGCGAGCTTGGTTAAATTCTCTTTGTCAAGTTCAATTTTGGCCCTTAAAATTTTAGTTTTCTCCATAACTTTTGGATCAGAGCCAACTTCTATTGTTGTTGCTACTCCCAGCGGCGATCCTATTTCTTCTGCTTCAACCAAATATCCTGCCGTCAACGTTCCACCAGCTATTATTCCCTTGTTGCCTTCAGCCTTAATTTCAAGTCGTGCTTTTACCTGCGAGTTAGTTATTGGACCGGTTACAATCACATTTTCTTCAGATTCAACAATCGCATTCTCCAGAAATCTTGCTTTAACAGTCCCTTTTGCTTTTACAAGACCCCTTTCACGACCTTTGACACCAAGTACAGTTATTGAACCTTCATAGGAGATAACCGTTGCAGCTTCAACTATCCCTCCAATATTTATGTTTCCTTTCGCTTTTACCGTGAAGCCCGGCTTCACGTCACCCGATATTTCGACTTCACCTGGAAAATCTATGTTGCCAGTTGAATAATCTACGTCACCCTTTATATTCAGCAGTTGGTTCACTTCTATGGTTCCATCTGGTTTTGTTATAAGAATGCCATCGGTATTTGCAACCACGCATGATCCGTCCTCAGACAATGAGACATTTTTTCCAAGCTTGAGTTGAACTGGACGACCGGGTTTGGGATTGAGAACTCTGCCATAGACGTTATAACCTTCCACTCCGGGTGTTGGCGGTATAATTTCAGCAACTTTTTGTCCTGCTTTAACTATTTGTCTCGCACGGCTCGGCAGTTCGCGAAGATCAACTGTACCCTCCTTGACCTGTGTCTCTTCCTTTCTCTCTTCCCTTATGAGTATCAACTGGCCATCATCACCATTTACAGGGATCTTACCGATAGCAACAAGCACTGGCACATCATACATCTTCTTGTTTATCAGTTCTTCAATTGCTTGTTCTTGTATGCCATAAACGATCCCCTGTGAGTGCAAGTAAGCCAAGATCTCCTCTTTTGAAGGAGCTTCACCTTGTTCAATACTAACCGTTATGAATGCTTCCAAACCATTTTGCGAAACCTTTACCTGCATCTTCAATGTTAAACCCCCGCCCAGTTAATATTTTTGATGAATTTACTCAAGATTTCTAAGGAAATCTTTGCAGCGTTGTCTCTGTCTAACTTATGTGTTCCAAGCAGACCATAGTTCGCATACATTGGTTGAAGCTTACCAATTTTGTTTCTAGTTACATAACTTATCAGTGATCCAATAAGTGTTGAAGTCGGCAATTCTACCATTTCCATTTTATTCAAAAGTCTAAAAACATTTATAGCTACATATAAACCGGTTGCAATCGATTCAACATATCCCTCGACACCTGTTATTTGTCCAGCAAAAAATATTCTAGAATCTGATTTGAGTTGCAGAAATTGATTTAAAACTTTCTTTGAGTCCATGTACATATTCTTATGCATAACTCCATAACGAACTATTTCAGCATTTTCAAGTCCTGGTATCATGTGTATGATTCGCTTTTGCTCACCCCATTTCAGACGAGTTTGAAACCCAACCAAGTTGTACATAGTTCCTTCGAAATTATCTCTGCGCAGTTGGACAATAGCATAAGGCTGCTTGCCAGTTCTTGGATCAACTATTCCAACAGGTCTAAGTGGTCCATACAACAATGAATCCCTGCCAGTTTTTGCGATTTCTTCAATGGGTTTGCATCGTTCAAACAGCAATGATTCATCAAAACCTTCAAAAGGTTGAACTTCAGCACTCACGAGAGCATCATAGAATCTGTCGTATTGCTCTTGGTCCATAGGACAATTTATGTAATCAGCTGTTCCAACATTATACCGATCAGAGAAAAAGACTTTACTGTAATCTATACTCTCTGCAGTAATAACCGGTGCCACCGCATCAAAAAAGTAAAGGTATCTACCGGCTACTTTTTCAACCCACCTTGCCAGTGTCTCGCTAGTAGCAGGCCCGGTTGCAACAATCCATATGTTATTATCGTCAGGAATTTGACAAACTTCTTCGCGTATCACTTCAACACCAACTTTATATACTTCCTCGGTTACTCGTCTAGAGAACTTTTCACGGTCGACAGCTAAAGCCTTACCAGCTGGGACAGCCGTCTTTCTTGCAACTGTAAGTAACATAGATCCCATAATTTCGAGTTCCCGTTTCAGCAAACCAGATGCATTTTGCAGGCTGTCAGACTTAAGTGAATTACTGCATACAAGTTCACCAAACAAATCTGTTTTGTGAACTGGCGTCATTTTTTTTGGCCTCATCTCGTGAAGCACGACTTTCACGTTTCTCTTTGCAAGCTGATATGCTGCTTCCGATCCGGCTAACCCTGCTCCTACTATATGTACTGTTTGCATCTTCATGTGTAGACTTTCCTCAACCTCAGCAAATTGCCAGTATCAAGATTTTCGAGATCAATCACGTCAAAAATTTTCCGCATTATGTACAGGCCAAACCCTCCTTCTTTATCTGGTTGTGGTTTTGGAACCTTCTGAAAGATCGTTGGATCTACTTTTTCTCCGTAATCTCTTAAAGTTATCAAAAGTTCCCTCTTAGCCGCAAGCCAGCACAGAGACATCCTGATTACTTTGGTTGGATTAGATTTGTAAGTATGCTTTATGATGTTGGCTAAAGCTTCATTCAAACCTAATTCTGTGTCCCAAATTTCGTGATCCTGGATTTCTCTCATCTTCAAAAAAGTCGATACAACCGCACGAGCAATTCTGATGTTTTCTGGTTTCGAAATCAAGACTAACGTGACAATTTCTTCCATCCTTTCACCGCCTTGATCTGGAACTTATCCCTCTCAAGTACAAAAATTGATCCACCGTGTTATCAAAAAACAACCAATACCGCTGTTCTATTTCCTGCTGTCTTCGATAAACTTCTTGCAATGAAACACCAAATTTCTTTGCTAATTGTGAAAGATCGTGGTGCAACAACTTGCCTTCTATGAAAGGTATATCATGCTCGTCAATTTCAACCAAGACGTCATGATACAGCAACCGATTATAACTCATCAAACCATGAAAGCTTGCGTATCGATCTACTACGCAAGCTTGTCTTATCGCCTCAAGTTTATCATTCAACGGCATTGAAAGGCTAAGACGACTGTCTGAATCTATTAACAGATCCGAATTAGGAAAAACGTATAAATCTTTGCTTCCCAAATTGACCACATGCGTTGCGAATTTTGACAATTGCATCCTTTGATTCATTCTTTCTGTTAGATCATTGACCTGCAGAATTCCCACTATACGTTCGCCTTTCCAGTCTTCCACAAACTGACTTATCTTTAGAATTTCATCTGGATACGTTTTCTTACTGATCACAATTCTTTCGACGTAATCTTTTATTATTTCAACTGGGATTTCATCCTTATCAAAACCAACGATGATTGGCCCAGCAACCGAATTCATCTTCATGAATAAAAATTGCTTATTCCCAATCATAATTGAGACAGGGACATCACAAGAATAAATTGCTGACAAAATGGGACTTTCCTCAAAACGGAAACCAAAGTCGTTGCGAAGAACATTGTTTGGAGTTGCAATGTAGAGATTCACTTTTTTTCACCCCGCTGGAATCTTTCTTCAAAGGAATGAATGCAACCGCAATATCTCTGCCTGTACAACCCGAGTTCTTTACTATATTGAATACTTTGTTTAAATCCATCATGCTTCTTGAAATCTGTTTCCAAGAATGTTAGACCCAATTGTCGCGCGATTACAGCGCCAACTGAATTGATGTATTTAGCATCTTTCTTGGGACTCGTCGTCAAAGTCGTGCAGAAGATCTTTATGTTCATCGATAACGCTTTCTCGGCAGTCTTTCTTAACCTGTGAGCTATACACGCTTCGCATCTTTTAGATCTTTCCCCCAGTTTCTCAAGCCCAATTATGGATTGTTTCCACTCTTCGTAACCAGATTCGTCAACAATAACTAACAGACCCCATTCTTTTGCCAATAGGCTTACTGCTTCGACTCTTTTTTGGTATTCTTCGTACGGTTCTATGTTTGGATTGTAAAAATACAAGATCGGATTCAAACCATTTTGTTTAATCCTTACCACCGCAGTTGTTGCATCGGGGGCACAACAAACGTGCAACAACATTTCCATTTAAAACTTCCTTTCACTATCCAAGAGCAAGGTCACCGGACCATCATTGACAAGTTCGATTTCCATATGTTCACCAAAGATCCCTTGTTCAACTTTTGAAACTTTTTCTTTCAGCTTTTTTACAAACAGTTCGTAAAGCTTTTTGCCTTGATCCGGTGGTGCTGCATCACTGAACGACGGTCTTCTACCTTTCCGGCAATCTCCATACAGTGTAAATTGTGAAACAACTAGAAGTTCGCCTTGTACATCAAGAACACTAAGATTCATCTTTCCTTGTTCATCTTCAAAAACTCGCAAATTAACGATTTTGTCGCACATCCACTCCAAATCAGAGTCTGTATCTTTGCTGCCAACACCTAAAAATACTAACAATCCCTTATTTATTGCACCAATCACCTTGTTATCAACAGTAACAGTAGCTTTGTGAACTCGCTGAACAACTGCCCTCAATTTGTTAACTCCTTTCGACGCTGATGATTCCTTCCAAACTCATCACAGCTTTTCGAGCTTCTTCAAGTTGAATGAGATTCGCCACAAGAATTTTTATTATAGCGACAGAATAATTCCATCTAGTTACTTGAAATTCGGCTTTTTCAATCCTGACGCCGATATTCTCGAGAGTTTGTACAATTTTCCCTATTGAACTTTTCTCTCTCAGTTCAACAACCAGTGATGTTTCATAGTGACGCTGCGTTATT
>JBEPZZ010000041.1:12166-14723 GCA_041640575.1 Pseudothermotoga sp.
CGAGCTGAAAATATTCTGTCTGGATCAACACCCTTAACGTTTGCACAGGTTGCTTTATGGATAGCCATACCACGCCTGCCAGCAATTCCCACTATCTCATCACCTGGAATTGGTTCACAACATTTTGCAAGGCGTATTTCGATATTCTTCACCCCAGAAACGTCTATTTCAGATGACAGCGAATTGATTCGATGTTTTTTGACAACCTGTGCTTTCTGCTTCTCAGCAATCGGTCTCAAAAGACTTAGTAAGTCACCAAAAGTTATGGTCCCCTCACCTATCCTACTGTAGAATTCTTCCTCGGAGATACCTTGCCCATGCAGATATTTTTTTATAACATCGCTTTCCAAAATTTCCTCTATCGACTTCGAGAGACGTCTTGCAACCTTTCTTAAAACATCCTTTCCTCTATCAATCAATGCGCTTTGAAACTGCTCACGAAAGAACTTCCGAATTTTGGCCTTTGTTCTTGGCGACTTGGCATACTTCAACCAATCTAAGCTTGGTCTAGGTCCCGATTTGTTGACAACAATTTCAACTATGTCACCATTTTGAAGTTGGTAATTAATCGGGACAAGCTTACCATTGACCTTTGCGCCGGCAAATCTGTGCCCTATGTCAGTGTGAACAGCATAAGCAAAATCTATGACTGTTGCTCCTAAAGGGAGGTGTTTTATCTCGCCTTTTGGAGTAAAAACAAACACCTCATCCATCTGCAATTCTTTCTTCAAATCTTCAACACCTGCTAAATCTTTGGATAGTTCCTTTCGCCATTCGAGTAGCTGGGTTACCCATTTCTGCATTATTTTTACATTAACCCCTTCTTTATAGATCCAGTGTGCTATCAACCCGTATTCGGCTTCCGCATGCATTTGCTTATCTCTTATTTGAACCTCAAGAGGTTCTCCGTAGTGAGTTATAACTGTTGTATGAAGTGACCGATAACCGTTAGATTTTGGTGCAGCAATATAGTCCTTTATCCTTCCTGGCAAAGGTTTCCATATGCTATGAACTACACCCAAGACATTGTAACAAGTTGGCATATCGTCAACTATTGCTCTTATTCCAAAAAGGTCATATATTTCACTGAAATCTTTCCCCTTTTCCTTAAGCTTTTGCCAGATGCTGTAATAATGTTTAAATCGGCCCTCTACAGTTGCCATGATTTCGTGTTCCAAAAGCGCTTTCTTGAGAATCTCAGTGTATTCTTTTATACGCTGTTCTCTTTCCTTTCTTTTTTCAGAAACAAGGTTCTTGATCATGTTGTACTCATTTCTGTGAAGAACTTTAAATGCTAGATCTTCTAGTTCCCATTTGATGCTGTAAATGCCAAGCTTGTGCGCAATCGGCGCATAAATTTCCAGTGTTTCCATAGCTTTGTAAGACCTTTTTGATTCATCACGCACATAATCTATTGTTCTCATATTATGCAGTCTGTCAGCAAGTTTAACGAAAATGACCCTTATATCTTCGGCCATTGCAAAGAACATTTTTTGTATTGTTTCAAGTTTTAGTCGCGAGTCTGTTACTCCGACTGGCGCATTGAGCTTGCTCACTTTCGTTACGCCATCAACCACTCGTGCAATTTGTTTCCCGAATTCTCTTTCCACGTCTTCTAATCGAACCTTTCCATCGCTGTCTTCGACAGCATCATGCAATAACGCAGCTAGTAACGTATCTACATCCACGTTCATCTGAGCCAAAATCTTACACACTTCAACTGGATGCGCGATAAAAGGTTCTCCGGACTCCCTATATTTTCCTTCATGTGCATAAACGGCCAGTTTATAAGCTTTTTCAAGCTTTTCTATATCTTCATCTGAGAATTTTCTGGACGATAGTGAGATTATTTGTTTAACTGTTTGCGATACAGTTATCATTTTTCCACCTTATTAAAATATTTTATCACGCATTGTGATTGTCCTTAAGATAATTTACCAGAGCAGCAAGGTCTGAAGGTGTTATGCCCGGGATTTTAGAGGCCTCATAAAGGGTCTCGGGTTTAATCCTTGAAAGTTTCTCCACAGCCTCAGTTGATAGATTTGAAATCTCACGGTAGTTGATATCAATGGGTAACCTCAATTTTTTCATGTTTTCAATAGTTTTGACTTCTTCAAGCATTTTTTCTACGTAATCCTCATATTTTGCAGCTAGCTCCACTTGCAGAATAACATCCGAATCCTCAATCGGATTTTGGTCTAGAATTTTCAGCTGCGCATATGAAACTTGTTGCCGCTTCAAAAGCTGAACGAAAGTCACTGGTTGACGTAAAGGAGCTGTACCAATCTGTACGAGCAAATCATTAACATACTGTGTCGGTTTTACGACAAGATTTCTCAACCGTGTCAACTCATTCTGAATGCTATTTCTGAGTGCTTGTACTCGCTCGTAAAACCACCGTGGTATTAAACCAATCCGGTATCCCTTTTCGGTCAGTCTCAAATGTGCATTGTCGTGTCTTAGAAGCAATCGGTACTCAGCTCGCGACGTAAGAAGTCTGTATGGTTCATCAACACTCTTGGTTATCAAATCGTCTATCATTACTCCAATATACGAT
>JBEPZZ010000042.1:0-14508 GCA_041640575.1 Pseudothermotoga sp.
ATCTCCAATTCTTATCTGAATTCTGTCACCAGCTTTTCCAACGACTCTTTTTACGTACTTAACATGCCCCTTAAAACGCGTCGGCGCGAACAGATCCATGAATTTGTCAAATAATCTGAGCATCTGCTGGGCCCGCTCATCAACAAATGGCGACCAAAAAACTACAACGTCACCAATCTGTGGCTCTCTCACCATATATGTGACCTTTTCTATGAAAAGTCTGTCATTGATATTTATAGTTGGTATCATGGAACCGGTAGGTACCAGCATCGTCTCAAAGACGAACAATCTTATTATGGTTGCTGCTACTATCGCGTATAGAAGAGCCTTTGTCCATTCAACAAGTTCTTTTTTCAAACTTTTACTTTTCATTTTGACCGGCTGCTTCCTTACGTTCTTTGAGCTTTATCTTACCTTTTACGTCCCTCAAGTAATACAGCTTTGCTCGGCGAGAAGTGGACTTCTTAACAATCTCGATTTTCTCGACAACAGGAGCATGATATGGGAAAATCCTTTCAACTCCTATTCCGCCACTCGCAATTTTTCTAACAGTGAAAGTCTTACTTAGTCCAGAACCACGAATACTTATAACAATCCCTTCAAAGACTTGTATCCTTTCTTTTCCACCTTCTACAACCCTTACATGTACCCTTACTGTATCTCCAGGCCTGAATTCCGGATGTTGACGGTACTGATCCTTTTCAACTAATCTAACTAGGTTGTCCATACTCATGGGATCATTCCTCCTCTCCAACTAATCTGTCAATAATTATAGCAGCTGCAGCGCGTACCGATAGGTGATTATAGTCGCTCTTACCCCGAATGGGTTCAAGAACATAATCACACATTTGCAGCAGTTCTCTAGGCATTCCCCAGCTTGTGCCAAAAAATACCAATACGGGCCTATCGGTTTGCCTGACTAGCTTTCTAGCTTCTAAATAGCTCAACGTATTTGGATAAAGTTTTGCAGAAGTGAAGAATTTCAATGGTTCTTTACCCGTTTCGGATTTAATTTCATCTATTACATCTTCTATATATGGCTTAACATCGACAAGTTCTAACGCTTGGGTTCTGCTAAAATTCCGATTCGTGCCGTATTCGCTTTTCCAATATTTCAGAACCATTTTAACAACACTTTGCTGTGCATACAAATTTGTAACGACATAATACTTTCTTATTTTGTATGTTCTCGCAGTTCTTGCTATGTCATGGATATCTAAGTTGGTAACGGCACTGGAAACGATTTTCCCACCTTTGTCTAAAACAGGATAATGTACTAGCGCTACACGTATATCACTTAACATTGCTCGACCCCCGTATAAGCAGAATGAGAGCCTTCTTGTCTTTCTCCGTAAAATCGTGTTTTATAAATAAATCTGGCCTTCGAATCGCAGTTCTTCTGAGACTCTCAGAAAGTCTATACAGATCCGTATCTTCATGGTTTCCACTTAGAAGTACATCTGGTACCTTCATATCTCTAAAAACCGCAGGTCTTGTATAGTGTGGATGATCCAAAAGATCATTGAAAAAAGAATCTTGTTTCAGTGATTCTTCATCGACTACTCCTGGAACGAATCTGCTAATGGCATCACACATGACCATAGCTGCAAGTTCACCACCACTCAGCACATAATCACCTATTGACAGTTCCATGTCAACTAACTTCATGATTCTTTCATCTACACCTTCATATCTTCCGCAGAGTATTAGGATGTTTTCTTTTCGTGAAAGTGAAACCGCTATATTGTTGTCGAATTTTTCTCCTTGCGGGCTTGTCATGATAACAAAAGGTTTACCAAATTTCTGCACGATATAGTCATACAACCTATAAAAAGGCTCAGGTTTCATGACCATTCCTGGGCCACCACCGTATGGATAATCGTCAACGGTTTTGTGCTTATCTTCTGCAAAATCTCTCAAATTCATTATCTCGATTGACAATTTTCCGTCTTTAACTGCTTGAGATATCACACCATATTCTTTGATTACTTTCACAAAGTCTGGGAAGATTGTCGCAATAATGATTCTCATCAAATCCACTCCGGTAACCTGACTTTCAACTTTTTTTCCTTTTGAAACTCAATGATGTATTCATTAATCATTGGAAACAAGATTTCTTGTTCATTATTTCTTATGACAAGTACCTCATTGGACCCGGTTGTGAGAATGTCTTCTACCTTTCCCAAAAAATTCTCGAACTCATCAAACACTTTGATGCCAAGAACTTCGAAATAATAGAACTCGTTATTTTGCAGCTTCGGGAGCTTCCGAGGATCGACGACCACATTCAAACCTACCAATTGTGAAGCAGCTTCTGGATCAGAAATGTTCAAGAATTTTGCAACAACGTATTTCCCGGACCTCTTAATCTCCTCAACATCCATTTCGTAGAATTCATTGCGAGCTTCACTGTATAGCTTTAGTTTCTTTGATCCTGTGAAAATACTCCAAATATTTGTCGTCGGAATAATTTTAACTTTTCCGGACAAGCCATGAATTTTTGATATAACTCCTACGATGACAAATTCACTCACCTAATCACCCGCAAGGTAAAATTGTTATGGCCCTCTAATGCTGAAAGAAGTATTTTAAGTGACTTGATTGTTCGGCCATCCTTTCCTATGACTTGGCCAACGTCTTCTTCGTTCACCACTATTTCGATAATCTTCTGCTCGCCTTCGATGAACTCCATAACTACAACGTCTTCTGGATGCTTAACAATACCTTTTAAGATGTACTCCACTAGATCCTTCATCCGGCGAAATTACTCCTTTGCCTTAGAGCCGTACTTGATTTCATGAACCTTTGCCATGACTCCCGCTTTTTTCAGTATACTTTCAACCGTTTCACTCGGTTGTGCGCCCTTGAGAATCCAGTCTACTGCTCTGTCTACGTTTACATTGATTGGGTTAACTTCCTTCAACGGATTGTAATAACCCAGTGATTCAATGTAAGCTCCATCTCTTTTCTTTCTTGAATCAACGACAACAATTCTGTAAAAAGGCATGTGCTTCTTACCCATTCTCGTAAGTCTGATCCTTACCACTTTCACACCTCCTAATCATATTTTGAATGGAAATTTGAGTTTTCCTTGTTTGAACCTCTTCATAAGTTCCTTCATTTCTTCGTAGGATTTCAAAAGTTTGTTGACATCTTGCACTGTTGTGCCACTACCTTTTGCTATCCTTATCTTCCTGCTAGCATTTATTATTCTAGGATTTCTTCGTTCTTCTTTTGTCATTGAATTAATCATGGCTTCGGCTTTTCTTAGCCAAGCTTCTCCGACTTCGAGATCTATTTTCGGCGCACCAGGAAGCATTTCAATTATTGAAGAGAGCGGACCCAATTTTTTCATTTCTCTCAGTTGTTCACGAAAATCTTCAAGCGAAAACTCCGCTTGAAGGATTTTTTTCCCCATTTGCTCCATTTTTTCTTTATCAAGTTCTTTCTCGGCCTTCTCTATCAAAGTCAGAATATCACCCATTCCGAGAATTCTTGCTGCGATTCTATCAGGATAAAATGGTTCGATAGCATCAGTTTTCTCGCCAGCTCCAATAAATTTGACTGGTTTACCAGTTACATAACTTATTGAAAGTATCACGCCACCTCGCGCATCTCCATCCATTTTGGTTACGATGAACCCAGTCAAGTCAAGCCTTTTGTCAAATTCCAAAGCCGAGTTCACCGCATCTTGCCCCACCATAGCGTCAACGACCATTAGGATCTCATCAGGGTTAGACAAGTTCTTTATTTGTTCCAATTCATGCATCATTTCTTCATCAATGTGAAGTCTACCGGCTGTGTCCATTATCACAACGTTGTAGTGAGAATTTTTTGCTTTATTAATTGCTTCTTGAACTATATTTAGTGGATTCTTCCTATCACCTGTGAAGACAGGCAAATCTATTGTTTTTCCAAGTTTTTCAAGCTGATTAATTGCTGCAGGACGGTATGTATCTGCGGCAACCAGAAGTGGTGTCTTGCCATTCTTCTTTAGATAGAGAGCAAGCTTTGCTGCAGTTGTTGTTTTGCCACTGCCTTGTAACCCAACAAGCATTATGATTGATGGGTGATGTTTTAAATTCATTCCGGAGTGGTATTTTCCCAGTAGTCCAACAAGTTCATCCCGAATTATCTTTATGAATTGCTGGTCAGGAGTGAAACTTTTTAGCACCTCTTCTCCCAGTGCTTTTTGTTTCACAGAATCTACAAATTCCTTGACGACTTTGAAATTAACGTCGGCCTCCAACAAGGAGAGTTTGACCTGCTTTACGGCCTCTTCAACATTTTTTTCTGTTATTCTTCCTTTTCCTGAAAGCGAGCGAAAAACTCTTGACAGTTTTTCTTGAAGTCTTTCAAACATCTAAAACACTCCTCATACATGTTATGCCACGAGCCGAAAAAAATCAATTAACTGTCTATCACAGATGAAACAGCTTCAACAAGATAATATTACAGTCAGATGAAGATAAGCGTGTGACTTTACTTAACTCACATATCACTTCAACATAACTGTAATAATGATTGCTTTGACCACGACCAATGTGTTAACAACCAAAAACTCAATAATTTCATATCAATGGAAGCGTTGATAATGGGAAGATCGCAAAATGTGTTCTGAGGAACGTTTCCGCCATTCAAATTAGTCTCATGGATTAGCTCTACTTACATAACGTAAATGATGTATAATCAATATGTCAAATATCTCTTGAGGAGGTGTCAAAATGAAAACAAGGTTGCAGTTAGTAATTCTTTTGCTGGTTGCATTGGTCTACTTTGCTGGAGAAGTTTCCATCTGGAGTTGGAGATCACAAGATGAAGATGTATGGAGACAAGTCGAGCAAAGATTAAGAAGCGCTGGCAAAGACATCAAGATTAATTTTACAGCCTTTGTACCGACAGAGTACGATGCTAAGATCGCTTTGGCACTTCAAACCAATACAGGACCTGATCTGGTTTATTCAAGAAGATTGCCTGGTGGACGAACTCAAGCAATGATTGAAAGTGGTCTATATCTACCTATCAACGACGAAGTTGATTTCTCAAACTTTCCTCAGTCGATCTTAAAGTCCATGACAATGGACGGAAAAATTTACGGTGTACCGTTTGCAGTTCAGGTCGTTGGTATTTTTTACAACATTGATTATTATGAAAGATTTAAGCTCAAGGAACCTGAAACATGGGACGAACTGGTCGAAAACGCCAAAATTTTGCTGAAAAATGGAATTGTTCCATTTTTCATTCCAGGTAAAGATGCATGGGCTTTGACTATGCAACATGCAATGTGTGGAGTGAGTGTGCTTGGACCAGAATGGATAAAGAGGTTGATCGATGGGGAAACGGATTTTCTTGATCCAAAATTCACCGATCTGAACAAAAGGTTAAATGATTTGAAAGCATACTACCAAAGTGGTTTTCTAGCAAACTCAACAACGGATATGGATGCAGCTTTTGCATTTGGTCAGGCTGCGATGGTGTTCTACGGGATCTGGGGCTACCAAATTTGGAGAAACCTGAACCCCGATATAAGAGTGGGATATTTCATGGTACCACCAGTATCAAAAGATCAGAAACCATATGCTTATGTTTATATGGATGGAGCTATAACATTAACTTCTAACGTGAAAAACAGAAAGGATGCCATCGAAGTTTTAAGATTCTGTGCTACACCCGAATTTGGTACTATCTTTGCCAATGTGACATACAACATACCAGCTGTTTCTGGAGCTGTTTTACCCAAAGTTCCATTGCTCGAGGAAATCATGGATGTTTATGTCAAGAATGCTTCTCCATATGTGTACTGGGTAGGTTCTGTGTTTGTAACCCAAAAGCCATCATTGTATGATGATGTTTTAAGCCCTGGTATGCAGGAAATGTATGCTGGCAAGATAACTCCAGAGGACCTCTCAAAGAAGGCACAGGACGCTATTTCCCAGTGGTATGAACCATTAAAGAAGAGGTTGGGTAAGTAAAGAAGTGCCTTCATTCATAAGCCCCGGCAGTTGCTGGGGCTTTTTGAGAGGTGTTCTTGATGAGAGTGAAGGTTAGGTATGTCGTTCTATTCGTATTGCCGGCTATGATTCTTTATACCATGTTTAATATATACCCCTTGGTAGAAAGCCTAAGGCTTAGTTTCTACAGTTGGAGAGGAGTCGGAGAAAAGACTTTCGTTGGACTTAAGAACTTTCGTAACTTGTTTGTCGGTGGTTTTTCAAAAGAAGTTTTTAATGCTTTTTACCACAATCTTTACTTTTTTGTTACTGTGTCGGCCCTTCAGCTTGGTTTCGGCTTTTTGATTGCCTTGCTGCTGTCAAGTAAAGTAAAAGGCGTGGGAGCTTTCAAAGCGGTTGTTTACATGCCCAACATGATACCTCTCGTGATGGTTGGCTTCATGTGGAATTTGTTTTTGCATCCACAGATAGGTCTTGTGAACCAGTTTCTTAAATTGTTAGGTTTAGCACACTTTGCAAAGCCTTGGTTGGGCGATCCAAGCTTGGCTTTTAACACAATAATTCTTGTGAATGTGTGGAGAAATCTAGGATTTTATGTTCTTGTTTTATTAGCTGCTATACTCAACATTCCTCCAGATCTTGTTGAGGCTGCCTATATAGATGGTGCAAACAACTGGAAAATTGTTTGGAAAATCATCTTCCCACTTACTATACCAACTTTCGGCACTCTTTTGATTTTGCTCTTCATAGGAAGTCTTAACGTTTTCGACATGGTTTATGCTATGACAGGTGTCCAGGCTGGGCCATTTAGATCTACAGATGTTTTGGGAACCGTTTTCTACAGAACAGCATTTGGTGGGTTAGGAGCAGCGTATACAGATATGGGTCTAGGTGCGTCAGTAACCGTATTTATCTTCATGATAATAATGCCTGTCTCGATACTGTATGTTTATCTTGTTGAAAGAAGGAGTCAGAAATGATGAGATTCTCAAAGTTCTCAAAAATAGTCGTATATTTGGTTTTGTCTATTTACGCGCTTATTATTGTTGGCCCTATTACGATGATGATATTTAACTCCCTGAAAACTATGCGCGAACTTTTTCTAAAACCGTTCGCACTACCAACGAAGTTTATGTTTCAAAATTACACTCTGGCTTGGCAAAGAGCTGGAATAGCTACTGGTTACAGAAATAGCTTGGTAGTTGCCGTAACAACAGTCATTGCAGTCCTGCTTCTTGCATCGATGTTCGCATACATGATATCCAAATATCAATTTAGGGGAAGAAGAATCTTATTTTTTTATTCGATGCTTGGGCTGGCTTTGCCGTCAAGACTGGCTTTTATTCCAATATTTCTTCTTTTAAGATCTTTCGGGCTTGTAAATTCGCTTTTCGGACTCACACTTGTTTATGTTTCAACCAATCTTGCCTTTTCGGCTTTCATACTGAAAAATTTTATTGACTCGGTTCCCAATGAATTGTGCGAAGCTGCAAAAATAGATGGGGCAAACGTTGTTAGCATTTATTGGAAGGTTATCTTACCGCTAGTCAAACCAGCTCTGTCAATCGTTGCAATAGTGACTTTCATAAATGTTTGGAACGATTTCTTCTTTCCTCTAATATTAATTAATGACAGATCAAAAGCTACAATAACACTTGCTGTTTCAATATTCTTTGGGGAATACTCAATTCAATGGCACCTTTTATTCGCAGGTTTAACGCTTTCCATAATTCCAACTATGATAGTGTTTTTATTCTTTTCGAGGTATTTCATAACCGGCATGACCCAAGGTGCTATCAAATGAGGTGATAGAATGAGGCTTGGACTAGATGTTTTCCTAGAGAAAGATTTTGTGAACTACAAAAACGCGAATATTGGACTTATTACAAATGCTACAGGTATTAACCATGAGCTTAAAAGAAACCTGGATCTTTTAATCGAAAAAGGTTTAAAGATTAAGAAACTGTTTGGACCTGAACATGGGCTTTTTGGTGTTGCTGCAGATGGTGAAAAAGTTTCCCATTCATGTGATCCGAAATATAAGATTCCGATTTACTCCCTTTATGGCGAGACGGTGCGACCGACAGATGAGATGTTAGAAGATATTGATGTATTGATATACGATATTCAAGATGTTGGCCTGAGATTTTACACATACATATACACAATGGTGTACTGCTTAGAAGAATGTGCGAAAAAAAATATTGAGTTTATAGTGCTTGATCGACCAAATCCGCTTTCTTGCAAGGTTGAGGGTCCAGTGATCGAAAAGGAATTTGAAAGTTTTGTCGGGGGTTATGGGTTAGCTTTACGTTATGGATTGACTGTAGCAGAACTTGCTAGATACATAAATGGCATTTATAATCTGGGAGCAAAACTAACAGTAATTCCGATGCAAGGATATGATTCTTCTAAGTTCTACGATGAACTAAGTTTACTTTGGAATACTCCTTCACCAAATTTACCATCGTTGGAACATACAATACTCTACGAAGGTTTCTGCCTCATGGAAGGCGTCAATGTATCCGTAGGGAGAGGGACCGTTCATCCTTTTAAGTACATTGGGGCACCCTGGATAAACCCAGAGAAGCTTTACAATCGCTTAAAAAAAATTGAGCATGAAGGTGTAACGTTTAGAGAGCGAAGTTTTATACCACTGACATCTAAGTTTCAAGGCAAAGTCTGCCATGGATTGGAATTTTTTGTGCTTGAAAAGAGGAAAATCAAACCGTTAGACATTGCCGTTGATTTGATAGCAGAATTGAGAGCTCTCCATCCCAATGATTTCAAATGGGATAGTTATGTCCATTTAGAAGAGGAGAAATTCTACTTTGATCGTTTGATAGGCAGTAGTTTCTATCGAAAAGCAATTGAAAGTGGTGCAAAATCCAGCGATCTTTCCAAGATATGGGAAGAACAATCGGCTATTTTTGAAAAGAAAGTTAAATCGTTTAGAATTTATTTATAGGTGGTACAATACTTCCAAGGCTTGCAAGTACACTTTGCTCGGGGGGATTATCTTGGAAAAGGTTTTCTTTACTGACATGACTGTGAATGCATCAATGAATATGCTTCAAAAGTTTCAGAGAATTCTTGAATACCTAGATTTTCAAAGCATGTTAGCAAAAGACTCCTTGGTAGCAATAAAGTTGCACTTTGGTGAGTACGGGAATCTGGCCTTTATCAGGCCTCAATATTTGCGCATTGTGGTTGACTATGTTACAAAATTCGGTGCAAAACCGTTTTTGACTGATGCTAATACCCTTTACAAAGGACACAGATCCAATGCTGTTGATCATTCTTGGAATGCCATACTGAACGGCTTTACACCAGAAGTTGTTGGAGCACCAGTTATTATCGCAGATGGTTTAAGAGGATCCGATCAGGTTGAAATAGAAATCAATGGGCAATACGTCAAAAAAGCGAAGATAGGTTCCGCTGTAGCTTTAGCCGATGTGATAATCTCTGTTACACATTTTAAAGGACACATGTCATCTGGGTTCGGTGGCACAATAAAAAATCTCGGTATGGGATCGGCCTCGCGTGCTGGAAAACTTGAACAACACTCTGATACAAAACCGATGGTAGCCATTGAAAAATGCGTTGCTTGTCGAATGTGTCAAAGGTTTTGCCCAACTGGTGCCATAACCGTGCAAAAGCATGCGATCATAAATTATGATCTTTGCATAGGATGTGGAGAATGCGTAGCAATGTGTAATTACGGAGCTATGGAACCCAGATGGGACACTTCGAACGATCTATTGTGTAGAAAAATGGTAGAGTATACAAAGGCTGTTCTTAAGGATAAGAAAGCAGTTTTCATAGCATTTCTGACAGATATATCTCCAGACTGTGACTGTTGGAACGCTAATAGACAACCCATTGCTCCAAATATTGGCATAGTGGCAAGTCGTGATCCTGTTGCATTAGAACAAGCTTGTATAGACCTAGTGATGGAAACCGTTGGGAAGGATCCGTTCAAAGAAATCCATCCTAAAGCACCGTGGAAAGTACAGCTCGAGTATGCTGAAGAAATTGGTTTAGGCTCAAGAAGGTATGAATTAGTAAAAGTAGCCTGTAATCTTAAGTGACTAATATTGTTCCGTATTTACTTTTAGACAGCTGAACTGTAGTTAGACTTAAAATTCGGGGTAAAACTAACCAAATAGTTACCTTAGTTTATACGACTTGTCCATACTCCTAGTTCGTTGCTACCCATCAATTATTTTTTGACCTGATTCATAGTCGAAGACGATTACCCTGCTGTATGGTACTTCGACGTAAGCAACCTCCCCGGGCTGTATTTTTTGGTCAACAGGTGTTATCACTTTGAATATTTGATCACTTACTTGCAATGTTATGATCTGTTCCCTACCTAGTGGTTCAACAGTATAAACAATGGAAACAATAGCATTTTCCCTTGGAGTTTCATGAATGATTCCGTGTTCCGGTCTAAATGCCAAGATGAATCTTTGACTTCCAATTTTCAATAGAGAATCAATAAAAGGATAAAACAGTTCACTTCCACCGATACGCAATGTTTTCCTTTGAGAATCCAAGAAGGCTTGCAGCAAGTTTGCTGGGGGACTTCCTAAAAAACTCGCGACAAAAGTGTGAGTCGGTTTATTGTAAACTTGCTCCGGTTCTCCGATCTGGATTACCGTCCCGTTGTTTAAAACGACTATTCTGTCAGCTATAGCCAATGCCTCTGCTTGGTCATGTGTAACATATACTGATGTTATCTTAAGATCCTTCTGCAATTTCTTTATTTCAGCTCTTACATTAAGTCTCAAGAGAGCATCAAGGTTGCTCAGCGGTTCGTCAAAAAGTAATACTCTAGGTCTTTTGACCAAAGCTCTAGCTATCGCTACCCGTTGTTGTTGGCCACCACTAAGCTGCCAAGGATATCTGTTCAAAAATTCTTCTATTTGTAGCATCCGAGCAACAGACACCACTTCTTCCTTTATCTGTAATTCCCGCATTTTCTTGAGTCTCAGAGGAAAGGCTATGTTTTCATACACTTTCATATGGGGATAAAGGGCCCAATTTTGAAATACCAGTCCAACATTCCTGTTTTTTGGAGGCATATTTGTGAAATCCTCTCCATCGAATAATATTTGACCTGAGGTTGGCTTATAAATACCCGCTATTAAATACATTAAGGTTGTCTTACCGCTCCCAGATGGGCCAAGCAGAACAACGAACTCACCATTCTCAATGCTGAAATTTACGTTGGAGAGCGCCACAACTTTTCCAAACTTTTTTGTCACACCGCGTATTTCAATCCTTGCCAAATAAGTTCACCTCCTCAAACCTCCTGTGTAGACTTTGAAGAGAAGCTTTTGGCTTGAAATGTAGAAAATTATGGTCGGCAGCAAATAAAATGTTGCTGCGGCAGCCAGTAAAGGCATGTAAGCAAGTTCAGTTTCCAAATTCGATTCAATAAAGGTTGCCAATGTTCTGTCAATCAAAAATGTGCGAACATAAATTATATCCTGCCATCCGGCCAGAAACCCGAAAATCAACACTGCAACAATGCCGGGTTTTATCAGTGGTAAAAGTATGCTCCTCCATACTTTGAAACGTGAAGCTCCATCAATTAGAGCAGACCATTCTACCTCCCACGGCAAAAGGTCAAAAAAACCTTTCATCAGCCATACTGACAAAGGCACTTCCAAGGCAGCTCTTGCCAAGATTACGTAGAAAAAGGAAAAATACCTTATATATGACAAGCTGGAAGGCATGAGAAGCATGTAAAGAAAGTAAACGCCAACTATGAGAACTGAACCAGGTAACGCATGAATGAGCAGTATTGATAAAAGCAAAACTTTACGTCCCTTGAAATTCAACCTTGAAATTGCATAACCAGTTAATGCACCCACAAGTACGTTCAAAAAAGCAACTCCTGTTGCTACTATTGCTGTTGTAAGCGTATACAGCCAGATGTTCTCGCGTATACCTCCTGTTAATGCTATTCTTCCGCTAAAAAATAACCGCCAATTTTTCAGACTGAACACGAAATCTGAAAAGTCAAAATTTGTGGCCATTCGATTTCCAAAACTTGAAATTACAAGAAGTGAGAAGGCAACTAAAATGGGGAACGAAAATCCAAGAAGAAAAGCAAGATAAACAATTTCTTTCCATTTATTTTTGGTTTCAACATCTTTCAGGGCCATTACAAATCTCCCCTTGGTTCGATAATGAGCTTTTCGAATCCAAGGATTTTCAAGGTTATCCACCCAAGAACTGCGCCAATGATAACCAAAAGAACACCAGCTGCCGCCGCAAAACCTTGGTCAAAAGTACCTGTAAATGCAAGCTCATAGATGTATAAAGCCCAGGGTGTACCGTATGATTTGTCAACTAGTCTCCAAGAAACCAGTAAATATGTATGAGCATAAGAGGTCAGCAAACTCAGCAATTGCCACGTGGTAACGTACATGATATGCCATCGGATTTGTGGAATTAGTATACGTCTGCAAAGTTGCCAATCTGTGGCGCCATCCACTCTAGCTGCAATGATGTATTCACTTGGTATACTATTAATTGCTGAAGAAAGCACAATCATGCCAAAGCTTACACCTACCAATCCGTTGACGAAAATTATCACACTCCAAGCACCGTATGGGAGGAATTCCTGTCCCCAAGAGATTGTCCTTTGGATAAACCCAAGTCTTGAAAGAACAGAGTTTAATGTGCCAATTTTACTACCGTGGAAGAAATAATACCAAGCCAAGCTGTACACAGCTATAGGAGCCATTCTTGGAAGAAGCCAAATAGTTTGAATTATAGAGCTAGAACGTTTAGTGACAAAAAAGCTCGTCAAGGCTAGTACAAGTCCTCCTAACACATTTATCAAAAGTGTAACTAGTACAAATATCCCAGTTGTCATGAAAACCGCCTTAACCGAAGGATCATTTCTAATCGCATAAAACAATTTATAGTAATTTCGCCATCCAACTAAGACTTGTGCATACCTATGAATATTCCAGTTTCTCAGCGGCGTGAAACTGACATAGATCGTAAGTACTGTCGGAAGGAAATAAAACATTGCCAAAATGAAAAGAGCCGGGGCTAAAAAGCCCCACAGCTCCAGTTGCCTTTTCATATTTCTCATCTTCATATTTCTCATTTTGCGCCGAATTTCCACTCGGTTGGAACCTGTCCAACAATTATGACGCTTTGCTTTAGATCTAAATCGGCGTTTATTTTGCTTATTATGAATTCTACCGCTTTGTCTGGTTGCATTCTACCTCGCAACACATTATCTACAACTTCGGCATAAATTGCTACAAGTTTGGGATACATTGGGTGCATAGGCGGGAAGGTAGTGTACTCAAGCATGTAAGCAACATCAGTTAAAAATTTTGCGTTAATCGGGTGAACTGTTGCTTTTACAATTTCCCCGAGCACTGATTTCACTGCAGGGTCAAGATCGACGTTTAAATCGTAAAGATTTTTCAGCCACTTTTCATCATTCAATAATTTTGCCGCGCCTTTACTAACAGGTAAGTGGGCACTTATGATACTGTGGATGGCGTTGATGTCGGGATCACAAGCTTTAGCGATGATTAAGAAAGCAAGTTCTTCGTAGTTTGGCTTAAGGGTCGAATATTTCGGATTTTGCGAGCCTGCTCTTGAACTTATCATCCACATAAAAGGTTGACTGAGTGTCACAGGTTTATTACCTAATTCTCCAGCCGGAAAGAGAGTGTAGTAGAACCAACTTTGCACTTCTTCTGGTGTTAATCCTCTTGCCTGCCCTGTTTTTGGATCAGTGTAATAATTCTTCGTTTGCCATTCGGTCCAGTACCAAGTTCCACCAATGTCAAATAGTGTTCTACCTTCAACTATGGCTGGATGAACCTGCTTGGCCCAATCCCAAGCCATAATATCACTTGGTAAAAGTCCACTACTAGCAAAAAGAGATTCAATTGTTAACCATTTGTAAACTGCTGGAATATCCAAGATCAATTTGTTGGTTTGTGGGTTGTAAAGTTGCCCACCGAATGCAAGAATGAATTGTATTAAGTCCGGATGAGCAGTGCCTCTTCTGTGAATCAATCCCCATTGTGATGCACCTTTCGAAACTGATTCCTTTGCCCAGGTGTAGACATCAACCCAAGTGAACTTACCTTCAGCTACTTTTTTGCTTAAATCTGATAGATCCAAACCAATCTTGGCAGCTATATCTTTTCTGACATACAAAGGTCTAGCTTCAGTATCTTGAGGTAATCCATAAAGGCCTCCTTTGTATCTTGCTGCGTCGACTAATGTAGCGTAAAAATCGGACATTAAATCTGGATACTTAATAGCATATTTACTGATGTTCAAAAGATAACCTTCTTCAGCGAGTGAAGCTATATACACATAGGAGTTCACCAAGAAATCTGCAGCCGTACCTAATGAATGTTTGCTGAGAAACTCTTGATACATTTGTGTGAAATCGAGTTCATATCTGGTTTCACGAATGACAATTTTTGAGTTGATACCATTTCTAGACCAAATTTCGTTGATTCGTCGGGTTGCTTGCACGATTCGTTGTACTCTAATGACG
>JBEPZZ010000043.1:0-14369 GCA_041640575.1 Pseudothermotoga sp.
GGGAGAAACTTTTGAAGAAGGCTGGAGAAACAAACTTATCTGGGGAGATAACAAACTGGTGATCTCATCTCTGCTTGATAAATTTGCAGGCAAGATAAACCTCATCTACATTGACCCTCCGTTTGCCACAGGCGCTGATTTTAAGTTCAAGATCCAGGTTGGAGATGAGGCAGAGGAAATAACAAAGGAACACTCCATAATTGAAGAAAAAGCATACCGAGATACCTGGGGTAAAGGACTAGATTCATACCTTCAAATGATGTATGAAAGATTGGTTTTGATGAAAGAGTTACTGGCTGAAAACGGAAGTATTTACGTGCATTTAGACTGGCATGTGGGACATTATGTAAAAGTGATGATGGATGAGATTTTTGGGTATGAGAATTTCAGAAATGAGATTGTAGTAAGTAGAGTAAAGAAAAGTGACCCAAATATTAAGCGTTTTAATATGGCTACGGATATACTTCTTTTTTATTCTAAAACTTCAGAGATAATTTTTAATTTTATACCTTTCAAGAAATTAGAAAATGAGTATTGGCATTCATTAGATGCGCCGGGACAAGGAGAATCAAGAATATTTTTCGGTAAAGAAATTTCACCCCCTCCTGGAAGGCACTGGATGTGGAATCAAGAAAAGATTGAGAAAGCAATTCAAGAAGGAAGATTGAGGTTGAATCCAACCACAGGGAAACCTGAATATTTAGTTTATGGTGGAAGATCTCAATTTTTAGACTCTAATTGGACAGATATCCCAGCCTACTCTTTTCTTAATAATTTTGATACAGAAAAATCAGAAGCCATATTAAAACGCATTATCCTTGCTTCATCGAACCCCGGCGACATAGTCGCTGACTTCTTCTGTGGCTCTGGCACAACATTAGCCGTTGCTGAAAAACTGGGCAGAAGATGGATTGGCTGTGACCTTTCAAGATATGCTATCCATGTTACAAGGAAAAGATTACTTGAAATTCAAAACTCAAAGGACTTGATGGATGAAACAGGTACAAGAAAGTATGGCCAAAAGGCAAGACCTTTTGAAATCTTAAATCTTGGTAAGTATGAAAGACAACTCTGGCAGGTGAAAACCTTTACTGGCAAGGATGAGAAAGAGGCGCTTTTTGAATATCTTGCTTTTATCTTAAGACTTTATGGTGCTGAACCCATCTCAGGCTTTACCCATATTCACGGCAAGAAAGATAATGCACTTGTTTACATTGGCGCTGTTGACTCCCCTGTAACCATACAGGAAGTATTAGATGCAATAAAAGACTGTAAAAAGGTTGGACAAAAAGAACTCCACATCCTTGGCTGGGAATGGGAGATGGGTTTAAACGATGCTATTCAGGAAATTGCAGAAAAAGAAAATATAAAACTAAAACTTCGAATTATTCCTAAAGAAGTGCTTGACGAAGAGGCTGTCAGAAAAGGCGATATACATTTCTTTGAACTTGCCTACTTCAAGGTTGAAATAAAACTAAAAGATAAAAATGTTGAATTAGAGCTTAAAGATTTTGTTATTCCCCATACAGACTTAATCCCTGATGAAGTTAAAGACAAAATAAAAAAATGGACTGATTGGATTGACTATTGGGCAGTTGATTTTGACTTCAAAAATGACACATTCAACAACAGCTGGACTTCTTACAGAACAAAGAAGGACAGAACATTGAACCTTAAAGCGTCCCATACCTATGAAAAATCAGGCAAGTACAAAATTTTTGTAAAAGTTATAGACATATTTGGGATTGACACATCACAAATTTTTGAAGTGGAAGTGATGTGAAATGTCAGGTCCACAAAAAACCTGGATTCAGTATGATAAAACTTTGCCTTATATAGAAGATCGTGACCCTTCAAAAAAACCCACTTCACACCTCATCAAAGATGGAGAGAATTCCTATAGAGTCGTTGATGGAAGAAGACCAAGCAAAATGCTTCTTGTTAATAAACTAAGAGAGGCAGTAGACAAGTGGCGCGACGAAGATTATCCCGGTGTAACGAGCACAACAAGGGAACTATTATATTTCTGGTTTTTCAACGATCACAAAGTAAATGGCGAACTTTTCAAATTCTGGTTTTGTCAGAGAGAAGCAGTTGAAACACTCATTTACCTTTTTGAAGTAGAAAAATATGATGATCTTGAACCGGTAATAAAAACCTACGCCGAAAATTTCGCAAAAGAAGTGTTTCCTAATGCTGTGGAATTCAGCGAAGACACTGAAGGAAACAGAAAGCTTGTTCGTTATTTTCCAGAACTTGGGCAGCAAGGAGAGCAGGATCTTCCTGAAAAAGGGCTTCTCAGATATGCCTTCAAGATGGCAACCGGGTCTGGCAAAACCTATGCTATGGCTTTGATAATTGTTTGGTCTTATTTTAATAATCTAAGAGAGAAAGATAGCCGTTACCCTAATAATTTCTTAATAATTGCTCCAAATGTGATTGTCTATGAAAGACTAGCAAAGGATTTTGCTGGTAATAAAGTATTTTACTCCTTACCTCTTATCCCTCCTGCCTGGAGGCCATATTGGAACATAAAAGTTACTTTAAGAGAGGATGACTCGCCTTTGAACCCATCAGGTAATCTTATTGTTAACAACATCCAGCAGTTATACGATACAAGAAGGGTTGAACAGCTGCCGGTGAACATAGTTGATGAAATACTTGGCAAAAGACCACAAAAGGATTTGACTAAATCCTCTGAGTTACTAACAGATAGAATAAAGAAACTTGACAATCTTTTAGTGATAAACGATGAGGCACACCATGTTCACGATGAAACACTTCAGTGGCATAAAACTTTAATGTCAATTCATAAAGCTCTACCTAGTGGAATAAACTTATGGCTTGATTTCTCTGCCACTCCTAAAACGCAAACTGGAACTTATTATCCTTGGATTATAGTTGACTATCCGCTTGCCCAGGCGGTAGAAGACAGAATTGTAAAAGCTCCTTTGATTGTTCACCGAGTAGATAAAAAGGATCCTGAAGATATAACTACAGAAAATGTTATCCAAAAATATGGAGACTGGATTCTTGCTGCCATAGAAAGATGGAAAGAACATTATGAGGTTTATTCTCAAGTTGGCAAAAAACCAGTTTTATTCATTATGGCTGAAAACAACAATTATGCTGACAAAATAGCAGAAGCCATAAGAAAAATGGAAAATTTAAGGTTCGAAGATCCTGAAGAAGAAGTTATGGTAATACACGTCAAGACAAAAGAAGGTGAATCTCAGGAGACAGAAATTAAAATCACAGAAAAAGACTTACCTCGCTTAAGAAATTTGGCAAGAAATATAGATGAACCGGATAACAAGATAAAAATAATTGTCAGCAATATGATGTTAAGAGAAGGTTGGGATGTTCAGAATGTTACGGTAGTGCTTGGGTTAAGACCATTTACTTCAAAAGCACAAATTCTTCCTGAGCAGGCGGTAGGCAGAGGTTTAAGGCTAATGAGAGGAATTAGCCCAGACCATACACAAACCCTTGAAGTTATGGGTACGCAGGGTTTTGAAGAGTTTGTTAGGGAACTTGAGAAAGAAGGAGTCGGGATAAATATAGTAAAAACTCCTCCTCCATTACCAGTGACAATTGCACCCGAGAATTCAAGGTTAGATTATGATATTGAAATTCCACAAACAGAGTTTAGATACAAGAGAGATTACAACGAGCTTGATAGTTTTGACCCGTTGAAAGTTCCTTCTCTTTATTCTTCCGATAAACTTGAAGAGAGAAGGAAAATAATTTTGAAAATGAAATTTGCACCTACAGGAACAGATGTTGGAACAGCATACATTCCTGTCTCTTCTCTAACTTCTGGGAGAGAAGTTGTTGTTCATATAACAAATGAAGTTATGAAAAGAGCACATCTTACTTGTCGATTCAGCATACTATATCCAAAAATAGAAGAATATATTTTGAAGCGGTGTTTTGAAACAGAGATAAAAGATATTGAAGACGATAGGTTGAGGAACAATTTATCTGATATGAAAGTTCAAGAAGCAATCATCGATTTACTATCAGAGGAGATCGGAAAATTATCCGTTGAGCCAAGAGAAGTGGTGGTAAAGACAGGAACATTTAAATTATCAAAAATTGAACCATTTATATGGCGAAGAAAACACCTAAGATGCAAAAAAACAGTTTTTAATTTTGTTGCAGTCTACAATGATTTTGAAGCAAAATTTGCTCAATTCCTTGACGAATCACCTGAAATTGAAAAATTTTCTGCTCTTGCAGATAAATTTGCTATTGATTACCTTAGCTCAAGGGGTGCTATAAGACTTTATTATCCCGATTTTGTTGCAGTCCAAAAGATTGGAAATAAAAAGATATACTGGATTATAGAGACAAAAGGCAGAGAATACGAGGACACTGATAAAAAAGATGCGGCAATTAAAAAATGGTGCGAAGATGTAACAAGCCAAACAAAACAAGATTGGCGATACTTGAAGGTCATGCAATCTACTTTCAGTTCATTGAAACCAGAAAGCTTTAGCCAGTTGGCTTATTTCATTCTATCTAGTCCCAATAAATAATAGGTAACGAAAGTTAATTTAATACGAAAACTCTATGCTTCAAAATAAACCCTTTTAACAGCAAAGATTTTTCCACTACGCGCAAGTTTATAAATATTATGTTATCTACCCAAGATATTCGGCAACCTGTTTAATCAGTGGGGATGAATAAACAATTAAATTTTGCCAATGGAATTGGCGGAGAAAAACTGCCGTGCAGAAAGATTAGCGAGATTATAGATAGGACAACGAAAGCAACCACATCATATGAACGGTTTGCAGTGATTCTGATTGTTGAACATAGAAAAGATTTGTTATTTCAAGTTTTTGCCAATCTTTTTTTACAAATAGGCACACAATGTTCTGTTATAATCTTGCTCAAATAACTCTGTGAGCTGAAAACTGGGAGGTCATCAAGTGAGCAGAAAATTCACAGACTACTTTCCAGAGCAAGTTTCAAAGATCTTGCAAGTTGGAAATAAGACCATGGATCTTTTTAAATCTTTTGGTTATTCTGAAATAATGCCTTCAACTTTTGCAGAATACGAAGCGAGTGCACTTTATGAAAACACTATAAAGTTCGTCGATACAGACGGATCAGTAATGATCCTTCGCAAGGAATTTACACCTAAGGCAGCTGAGATGGCGGTCAGATACAACGGTAAATATCCAGTGAAATTCTGTTATTTTGGTAGAGCGTATCAACTCTCACCAAAGGATGCTGGAGAACTACGTGAATTTTATCAATCTGGTCTTGAACATTTCGATACAGTGGACAATATCTATGCCGACATAGAGGTTATTGTGCTGGCTATTGAAAGTCTGTTAAGGCTGGGGTTTGAAAATTTCACAATCGACATTGGCGAGGTGAACTATTTCAAAGGAATAGCCGAAACTATAGGGTTGGATGATACATCAGCTGAAGCTTTGTGCAAGCTTGTCGATAATAAAGACTACATAGGTATCGAGAATTTTCTAATCCAACGGAACTTGTCCGGAAAACTCATGGATATTTTCGGCAAGTTGACAAGACTCTATGGAAAAAGGGACAAGATTGATCTTGCGTATAACTTCGCTAAGAGTGAAAGATCCAGAATAGCTGCTGAAAGATTGAGAGAAATTTTCACAGCACTTGCAAAAATTGGTTATGAAAAATTTGTGTCTGTTGATTTTGGCATGGTTAAACATCTTGACTATTACACCGGGATAATTTTCTCAGGCTACATTTCAAAAGTTGGTTATCCAGTTTTGAATGGAGGAAGATATGATAACTTATGCGAAAAAATTGGAAAGAAACTCTATGCCGTTGGATTTGCCCTGAAGGTTGATGTCATAAGTTCTTTAATTACAGACTCACGAACATTGCCAACAAATGCCGTATTCTTTGACGAAAGTTGTTTTGATCCAGCAATTCGAAAAGTTTTGTCAAGTAAGGACCAACTGTTTTTCTACCCACATCCAGTTAATTACGAGAAAGTCATAGAAATTTCGAGCAAATTTGGATTCGAAAGGATACTTTACTTTTCAAAAGAAGGTATGAAAACTATCGATCTTAACACGGAGGTTGAAAAAGGTGATTAGCATAGCTTTGCCAAAAGGGCGACTTGCATGCAAAGTGGGAGAATTACTGAACCGTTCCGGAATAGTTAAGATAGATGCTGAAATGCTAGGGGAACAGTCTAGAAAGCTCATAGTGGAGACTAAAGACGGAAAATTTCGAATCTTGCTTGTCAAACCATTTGATGTCCCAACCTATGTGGAACATGGGGTTGCAGACATTGGAATCGTTGGTAAAGACGTTCTTATGGAACTTGGGAAAAAGGTTTACGAGATACTAGACCTTGGAATTGGTAGATGTTACATTGCTTTAGCTGGTCCTGCTGGAGAAGCTATGACAATTAAGAATAAACTCAACAAGTCTGTTGCAACAAAATACCCTAACATCACAAAGATGTATTTTGAAGAAGTACTTAAGGAAAGTGTCAACATCGTTAAGTTAAACGGCTCAGTTGAGCTTGCCCCAATTCTTGGACTTACGGATATGATAGTTGACATTGTAGAAACGGGCAGAACACTGAAAGAGAATGGATTAGAGGTTTATCAGAAACTTTATGAGATTACTGCTCATCTGGTCGCTAATCGCGCTAGCTTGAAACTAAAACCAGAGGTTGAAGAATTCATTGAGGTATTGGAAAGGATGGTTAAAAGTGAGAATAATCACGGCAAATGAATTTCTGACCAATTTCCAAGCGCGCACAATTTTGCTGGATGAATTTTTTGAACAAGAAGAGAAAGTGAAAGAAATTGTTAGACAAGTATACCTAGAAAGAGATGAAGCTTTGTTGAAATACACCAGACTCTTTGACTGTCCTGTGTGTGAATTGGACGAACTAGTTGTTTCGGAAGAAGAAATAGATTTGGCCTATAGATGGTGTGAGGAGAACGAACCAGATTTCCTCAAGGCCATAAGAAAAGCCTATGAAAACATAAAAGAGTTTCATGAAAAACAGATTGAGAAAAGCTGGTTCTACAACACCTCAAATGGTTCCACACTTGGGCAAATTATAACTCCACTAAAAAGAGTTGGGATATATGTACCAGGTGGAAGAGCAAGTTATCCTTCAACGGTTTTAATGTGCGTCATACCGGCCAAAGTTGCTGGTGTTGAGGAAATAGTTATGGTGAGTCCACCTGATCGACAGGGAAGATTAAACAAATACATTCTGACGGCAGCAAGAATTTGCGGTGTTGAGAAAATATTCAAAGTTGGTGGCGCACAAGCTATCGCCGCACTTGCTTTTGGTACAAAGATTCTTCCAAAGGTTGATAAAATCGTTGGTCCTGGCAACATATATGTTGCACTTGCAAAGAAATTACTTTTTGGCGTTGTAGATATTGATTCGGTAGCTGGACCAAGCGAGATTGCAATCATTGCTGATGAATCAGCAAATCCGAGATTTATTGCTTTTGACTTGTTGGCTCAAGCAGAGCATGATCCACTCGCACGTACTTTCTTGATAACAAATTCGAATCAATTAGCATCCAAAGTATCAGAGGAGATACAAAAACTTCTTTTTGAAGAGCCGAATGAGGTAGCTAGTAAGTCTTTAGAGAAGTATGGCTTGATCATTTTGGTTGAAGAACTAAATCAAGCTATAAATGTTGTTGAAAGCATATCACCAGAACATGTCGAACTAATTTGCAAAAATTGGGAAGAATTGTGGGCAAATATCAAATCAGCGGGTGCTATATTCATAGGTGAATTTTCTCCAGAAGCAATTGGGGATTACATAGCTGGTCCCAATCATGTTCTTCCGACACAAGGTACAGCAAGGTTCTTTTCGGTGCTCGGTGTTCATGACTTCATAAGAAGAACGAGTTTGATAAAATATTCCAAAACAGATTTTTTGGAGAACTATAAACATGCGGTGAATTTAGCTCGCGCTGAAGGACTGCACTTTCATGCAAAGTCTTTGGAGGTGAGAAACGAGAATGTTTCGAAAAGAACTGGACAAACTTTCTAATTACACAACGCCAATTTTTGATGCAAAAATAAAGGCTGATGCAAATGAAAACTTGTTAGAATATCCTAAAAAATTGCGAGATATTCTTCTAAATTCTATAGAGGACACATTCGAAAAAATTCGATATTACCCCGAAATTGACTCAGAGTATTTGAGAAATTCACTTGCGACATTCTATGGGTTTGACAAAAACAATTTTATAGTTTCAAATGGTTCAGATGAGCTTATAAGATTGATCATTCAAGCGACATGCTACCAAGGTGACTATATTTTGAGCACTTACCCTTGCTTTGCAATGTATAAAATCTCAGCTAATGGTCTGGGTGTCGAGCACAGCTCTTTCGATTTAACAAGAGATTGGGATTTGAACGTAGATCAGCTTGTCTCGGTAGCAAAAAATATTAGTAGACTAAAAGTCATATTTCTTGACACTCCAAACAATCCTCTAGGTATTGCTTATAGTTATGAGAAAGTTGAATACATAGTGAAGCAATTACAGAATGTCTTGATCGTTGTTGATAATGCCTATGGTGAATATTGTGATGTGGATTATTTTTCATTGTTGAAATATCCAAATGTCATAATCACAAGAACCTTTTCCAAACTTGGTTTCGCAGGCCTAAGATGTGGTTATGGAATTTCGTCAAAAAACAATATTGAGCAACTGAGCAAGGTTAAACCTCCGTACAATGTGAACATCTTCGCACAAGAAATCTGTGCAAAGATACTTGAAAACTTTGACTTGTTAAAAGAAAATATTGACACAATAAAGAGTGAGAGAGATAAAATGCTTAAAAGTCTTTCTAATCGGTACTTTGTTTTACCATCGCAAGCAAACTTCGTTTCATTAATCGATAACAAAAGTCAAGTTTTGTATGAAAGCATGAAAGAAGAAAGAATACTCGTGAAGCTTTTCAAAATGACAAACTTCAAACTTTTGAGAATAACCGTTGGAAAACCTGAAAACAACCAGGTTCTTGTAAATTGGCTTTTAAACTTCAAAGAAGGTGACATCTATGCGTCAAGCTGAGGTGAGTAGGAAAACTAAGGAAACAAACGTGTTCGTCAGCTTGAATCTTGATGGAACAGGAAGAAGCGAGATCTCAACAACTGTAGGATTCTTTGATCACATGCTGGAATTGTTTACTTTTCATGGAGGGTTTGATCTGAAAGTGCAAGCTTCTGGTGATACTCATATTGACGACCATCACCTTGTAGAAGATGTAGGAATTGTCCTTGGTAGAGCTTTTTTTGAAGCAGCTGGAGAAAGGATTGGAATAAAGAGATACTCACATATAATTCTTCCTATGGATGAAGCACTTGTTATGATTGCTGTCGATTTGGCAACAAGAAGTCATCTAGGTTGGGATGTCGAGTTCAAAAACCAGTTTCTTGGAACGATGAACAGTCAAAATATTTTTGAATTCTTTAAAGCTTTTGTTGACAATGCTAAATTAACGGTCCATATAAAAAAGCTTTCTGGTCTGAACGATCATCATGTTTGTGAAGTTATTTTTAAGGGTTTTGGGAGAGTTTTGAAGGACGCTTTGCAACGGGTGGACGAGAGAGCTTCGTCAACAAAGGGTGTACTTTGATGCGAAAAATTTGCATTGTTGATTACGGGGTAGGAAATTTGAAAAGTGTATCAAAAGCCTTTCAAAAAGTGGGAGCAGAAGTAATAGTTGCCCAGCTGAGAAGCGAAATCAAAAAGTATGATGTAATAGTTCTTCCTGGCGTAGGTTCTTTCGACGCCGCAATGGAAAATCTTGAAAAGAGAAACCTTGTAGACATACTTTTAGAGAAGGCCAAAAATTGCTTCTTCTTTGGGGTATGCCTTGGTTATCAGCTTCTTTATGAAAGCAGCGAGGAAGGAATAAAAAAGGGCTTGGCGATTCTACCTGGGAAGGTCGTTCGATTTCAGAAAGAATTTGGTTTGAAGGTGCCGCACGTGGGATGGAACAGAATAGTCGTTACACGAGAATCAAAGCTTTTGGATAACTTACCAGGCAAATACGTTTATTTTGTTCACTCTTACTATGTAGTTAATTCAAACAAATCAGCGGTATGTGCAATTTGCAACTACGGTGTTGATTTCGATGCTGCAATTGAGATAGACAATCTTTTTGGCACGCAATTTCACCCTGAAAAAAGTGGAGCTGTTGGGCTGAAAATCTTGGAAAACTTTGTGAAAGTGGTGAGTAAATGATCTTAGTTGTTCCAGCCATAGACATATTGAATGGTAAGTGTGTCAGGTTAGAAAAGGGAGATTTTTCAAAAGCAGAGATGGTAGCAGAGGATCCAGTAGAGCAGGTGAAGATTTTCCAGCAAATGGGTTTTGAGATGGTTCACGTTGTAGATCTTGATGCTGTTAAACAAGCAAGACTTGTGAATTATGAAATTGCAAAGATGATGAAACAAAGTACAAGGCTAAAAATCCAGTTTGGTGGTGGGGTAAGGAATGAAGAGGCGGTAAAACAACTAATCGAAGCACAGATTGACTACATAATACTTGGTTCTGCATTGTTCACAAGTCAAAAGCTAGTTGAGCAAATAATTGAGAAATACGGGCAAGATCGATTTGTTGCATCAATAGATTTTTTAAACGATCATGTCAGATTGTTTGGATGGGAACAAGAGAGCAAAATTGATGTTGCTAGCGGTGTAAATCTGGTAAAGAAACTAGGCCTTAAACGGCTTATATATACGGATATTTCGGCTGATGGTACGCTCGTAGGTCACAATATCAAACTAGCTAGAAAAATGAGAGAGCTATTTGATGGATTTTTAATTTGTTCTGGTGGAATAAATTCTGATCGAAACATTGAGGAACTGGAGAAGATTGGAATAGATGGTGTTATTGTTGGCAAGGCTATTTACTTTTCAAAAATTGATCCAAAGAGGTGGGTGAAACGTTAGCAAAAAGAATTATTAGTTGTCTAGATGTCAATAACGGAAGAATTGTCAAAGGCATTAACTTCGTAAATCTTAGGGATGCAGGTGATCCAGTAGAATGCGCGCGAAAATACGACGAGCTTGGTGCCGATGAACTGGTGTTTTTAGATATTACCGCTTCCTATGAGGAAAGAAATACCATAATAGACACAGTGAAGAAAGTAGCTGAAGAAATTTTTATCCCGTTCACCGTTGGTGGCGGGATAAGAACACTTAAAGACATTAGAGAACTCTTACTTGCAGGTGCGGATAAAGTATCAATAAACACCGCAGCAGTTAAAGAACCAAAGCTGATAGAAGAAGCGGCAAAGGTTTTTGGCTCTCAATGTATTGTAGTTGCTATTGATGCAAAGAGACATTCGAACGGATTTCATGTGTACATCAGAGGTGGCAGAATTGATACTGGTCTCGATGCAGTTGAGTGGGCAAAGATGGCTGAAAGCCTTGGTGCAGGTGAGATATTACTGACGTCGATTGACAGAGATGGAACCAAGTTGGGTTATGATCTTGAATTAACTGCTGAGATTTCCAAGGCAGTTCAAATTCCAGTTATTGCCTCCGGTGGGGCCAGTAGTTATGAAGATTTCCTTAAGGTTTTTCAAGTTGGAGCAGATGCAGCTCTGGCAGCTTCCGTTTTTCATTTTGGTGAGATCTCTATACCGAATTTGAAAAGATACCTTCGGGAGAACGGGATTGAGGTGAGATTGGATGATTGATACTTCTACTGTAAAATACGACGAAAAGGGTTTGGTACCGGTAGTTGTACAAGATTGTAGAAATAATCAAGTTCTTATGCTTGCATATATGAACGAAGAAAGCTTAAAATTGACGATTCAAACCGGTTATATGCACTACTTTAGCAGAAGTAGAAACCAAATTTGGAAAAAGGGAGAAACATCTGGAAATTATCAACTTTTAAAATCCTTAAGGGTCGATTGTGATGGCGATGCTCTGCTTGCACATGTCGAACAGATCGGAAATGCTTGCCACACCGGTAACAAAAGCTGCTTTTTCACAACTTTACTGGGCGAGGAACCTGTTTATGATGTTTTAAAAAAACTCATGCGAATTATTCAAAGTAGGAAAGCTCAACCCAAGGAAGGTTCTTACACAACTTATTTGCTTCAAAGTGGAATTGATAAAATCCTCAAGAAAATTGGTGAAGAATCAGCAGAAGTCATAATAGCGTCAAAGAACGAGCGGAAAGACGAAATCGTTTGGGAGATTTCCGATCTTGTTTATCATATATCAGTTCTTTTGAGTTATTTTGAACTTGATTGGGATGACATCTTTGATCATCTCTTATCGCGAATGAAAGAATGAAGTTGCCCTAAATTATTTTCCTCCCAATTTGTAAAGGCCAAAATCTTGTTTGAGAGATGTTCGGTATCTCTCCAAATATGTCAATCTAAAGCATACCAAAGCATACGCAAGCATACTGAAGTATACGTGAGTATAACAGGAATACCTATGGGCTAGATGAGATAGAATTGCCTACCTTTGGATTACTCTGGAAATATCTGGGAATGACATGCCAATTGATTGTTGATATACTAACGCTTGGTATATACAGAACAGGAGGCGAGGTTGGATGAGGCGAAAGGTTATCATCATGGGTGCAGCAGGAAGAGATTTTCACAACTTCAACGTGTATTTTAGAGACAATCCAGATTATGAGGTCGTAGCATTCACAGCTACACAAATACCGGATATAGAAGGCAGAGTGTATCCATCCGAACTTGCGGGCAAGCTGTATCCAAACGGTATACCGATTGAACCAGAGAGCAAACTAGTTGAACTAATAAGAACGCATCAAGTGGATGAAGTAATACTTGCTTACAGTGATCTTTCACATCAATACGTTATGGAAAGAGCTGCCATTGTAACGGCTGCAGGGGCAGATTTTAAGTTGATGGGGCCAAATCATACGATGCTTAAATCTACAAAACCTGTTGTAGCAGTCTGTGCTGTTAGAACAGGTTGTGGAAAGAGTCAAACTACAAGAAGAGTTCTTGATATTCTTCGTTCAAAAGGATTAAAAGTCGTTTCCATAAGACATCCCATGCCTTATGGCAACCTAGTTGAGCAGAAAGTTCAGAGGTTTGCAACTTATGAAGATCTTGATAGATACAAATGTACAATTGAAGAGAGAGAGGAGTACGAACCACACATAGACAGAAAGTCTGTGATTTACGCAGGTGTTGATTACGAAGCTATCCTTAGAAGCGCTGAAGCTGAGAATCCAGACGTAATTCTTTGGGATGGAGGAAACAACGATTTTCCATTTTACAAACCTGACTTGTTGATCGTAGTTGTTGATCCTCATAGACCCGGGCATGAAATCAGTTACTATCCAGGTATGACAAACTTACTTATGGCGAACGTTATCGTAATAAACAAGGAAGAAACTGCCAATGCGCAAGACATTGAAACTGTTAGGAGAAACATTGAAAAATGGAATCCTAACGCTGTTGTGGTTGATGCAAGCTCACCCATCTTTGTTGAGGACTATCAAGCAATAAAAGGTAAACGTGTTTTAGTTGTTGAGGACGGTCCAACTCTAACGCATGGTGAGATGCGTTACGGTGCAGGATATGTTGCAGCAAAGAAATTTGGAGCACGAGAAATAATAGACCCAAGAGTTTTTGCCGTTGGTTCAATTGTTGAAACGTATAAGAAATACAACCATCTGGATGTAATTTTGCCTGCTATGGGTTATGGAGAAAAACAGATCAAGGAACTTGAACAAACAATCAACGCTTCCGATGCGGAACTTGTACTCATTGGAACTCCAATTGACCTTAGAAGAATTATGCATTTGAATAAACCAGCCGTAAGAGTAAGGTATGAACTACAAGAAATAGGTAAACCAAATCTTGATGATATTTTGTCCGAGTTTGTGAAATCCAAATGTCACAAGCTTTGAACCACCTAATGTTTGAATTAGTCAAAATAATAGACTGAAAACCTGACAAAAATTGTCGTAGTAATGAGTTAACAAAAATGTACCACAATGGGAACGTAAATTGGCATTATTTGTAACTTGTAACCGATACAATGTAGTTGGAAAGTGAATGAAACCCCCCTATCCCCCTTGAGATACACCCCCCACGGCTTTATGCGGGCTTCATGCCCGCTTTTTTTTTACGTCAAAATCTCACCGTATAATGGCCCAGCTGTGATCTGGGTGATTTTTACTGTGACGCGCTCGCCAATTTGAAGATGTGGCGACTTGAAGATGATAATTTTGTTCCTGATATCTCTCCCATAGTAGGAACCATCTGTCCCTTTCCCCTCAACGAACAGTTCCACAACTTGACCTAAGTAGCTTTCGTTCAGCTTCTTATTGATTTGTTTTTGAAGCTCTAAAAGC
>JBEPZZ010000044.1:0-13994 GCA_041640575.1 Pseudothermotoga sp.
TCGGGTCTTAGCACATTTGAACTGGTCACGAAAGAGTATCTACCGCATTTGTTTCCAATAGTTTTCACAACCTTTATTAACAACATGTCTTGGGCAATTGGGATGGAAGTAACCTTAGCTTACCTAGGACTTGGACTAGATCCCATGAGAACACCAACGATTGGCAACATGCTGCAAATAGCTATTTACAGGCAGGCTATATTCATGGGACTTTGGTGGTGGGTCTTGACACCTGTTGTGACAGCAATTTTGCTTTTTGTGTCTCTTTACCTAGTCTCTCTTTCATTGAGTGAATACCTTGATCCACGAATGAGAGCACAAAGAGTGGGCAGAATTTGAGGTGATCAATGTGCATGTTGTGAGAATAGAAAATTTGAGGTCATACTACATCTTGGATGTGTTCAAAAAGCAAAAGACAATAAAAGCGGTTGACGGAGTTAACTTAACGATCTCGTCCAATCAAATCTTTGGTGTTGCCGGCGAAAGTGGTTGTGGAAAGACGACTTTGCTTAAAACCATCTTTGGTTTGCTCGAACCTCCTTTGAGACTGGTACAAGGCAAAGTGTTGTACCACTGGTCAGAAAAAGAACATGACATTTATTCTCTCAGTCCAGCCGAAAGAAGTCGATTTCGCTGGAAATTCATCTCCTATGTTCCACAAGGGTCAATGAGTGTTCTGAATCCTGTGATCAAGATAAAGGAGACTTTCAGAGATGTTCTTGAGAGCCATATGGATGGAAAGGCAAAAAGAGATGTTTATGACATGGCTGCAGAACACTTAAGAGATTTGGGACTGCCTGAAAACATACTGGATGCATACCCGCATCAACTTTCGGGTGGTATGCGCCAGAGAGTTTCTATCGCCCTTGCAACCATCCTAAGACCTCAGGTTTTAATAGCAGATGAACCAACAACAGCTCTTGATGTTGTCACCCAAAGGGGTGTTTTACAGCTCTTGAAGGAAGTACAGGAAACAAGCAAAAACACAATTATTCTTGTGACACACGATATGGGTGTTCATGCAAACATAGCAGATCGAATAGCGATAATGTATGCTGGGAAAATCATTGAAGAATCAACAGTTGAAGAAATTTTCGAAAGGCCTCTTCATCCATACACGAAGTTTCTAATTTCTTCGTTGCCAAAATTTGGTGATAAGCTTAGACGAACCAGCGCTCCGGGTTGCCCTCCTTCTCTTGCGGATCTCCCAAACGGCTGTGCTTTCAGCCCAAGATGTCCAAGTGCACTTGATAAATGTAAGGTTGATGAACCATCTTTGAAAAATTACGAAAACGATCATAAAGTGGCTTGCTGGTTACTGGAGGGATTTTGAGATGGAGTACTTAATTGAAGTGAAGAATTTGACAAAAGTCTTCACGTACGGGAGCATATTTTCAAGAACCAAAATAACGGCTGTTGATAACATCAGCTTTGAGATAAAAGAGGCAGAAATATTCACGATAGCAGGCGAAAGTGGTTGTGGAAAGACCACGACTGCAAAAATAATCCTTGGTTTCGAGGAACCAACAAAAGGTGAGATAAGATACAAAAACCAAAGAATTGACAGCCTTAATTATAAGTACAGAAAAAAACATTTGAGAGAGATACAAGCAGTCTTTCAAAACCCTTTCACAACCTTCAACAATTTGAGGAAGGTAGACAACTACTTTTATGAAACTTTAAGGAAATTGAAGGGCATCAACGATAGAAGAGAGGCAGTAGAAGTTATCAAAGAAAAGCTTTCGGCTGTGGGTATAACCTTTGAAGAATTTGCAGAAAGATATCCAAGCGAATTCTCAGGAGGGCAGCTTCAGCGCTTGTCTATAGCAAGAGCTTTACTTTGTGATCCACATTTAATAATTGCCGATGAACCAGTCTCAATGGTTGATGCATCGTTGCGAATGTCAATAGTAAATTTGTTCAAGGATTTAAAAGAAAAGTACAAATTAAGTATATTGTACATCACTCACGATTTGGCGACAGCTTACTATGTTAGCGATAGAGTTGCAATCATGTTTAGAGGGGATATCGTTGAACTAGGTCCAGCAGATGAAGTTTTGCTTCAACCTAAGCATCCTTACACACAACTTTTGAGGGAATCTGTTCCCGAAGCTGATCCAAAAAGAAGATGGACCGAGAAAATAAAGCTTTTGGAAGCTGAACAAGAATACTTTCAAACAGGATGTAAATTTGCTGGAAGATGTCCAAAGAAAATGCAAGAATGCATTGATAACAAACCTCCATATTTCGAGGTCGGGCAATCAAAAGTGATGTGCTTTCTTTACAGATAGGTATACGTTCTTCAAGATTAACCCCCAACGTTGTGCAAAGCCAAATGGGAATTTGTTCGATCCTTCAAGGCGCTGACGGCAAATCTTCTGACAGAGTGACAAAGTTCGCAAGAATAGAAATTGTGGCCCAAGGAGTTCTGTATAGATCTACTGAATCTCGAATGCCAATTTCTAAGTAGAAAGTTTCAAATTTTTTCTACAAAGTTTTCCCCTTATATGTAAAAGAAGCCAAATTGCAGAGGATCTAATTTATTGGGGATCATACGTTAAAAAATGGCCGGCAAGCTAGTCAGATAAGCCGGCCGTTTTCGCAATTTGTCCATTTGTCCAATTCATCATTTGATTTTTGTTAGCAAGAAGTCGTCCAACCAAGCCCAATTTCCTGCATTAGCATCAACAATAATGCTGACTTTTATTCTCCCAGTCGTTACTTCTATATTGTCAATTGTCGGGTTACTCCATTTGAGCCAACCTGTGTTTTTGATCAAAACCGATTTTTCTTCGGAGCTGTGTTCACTTACTACAAGCCTGACAGAGTTTTCTCCACCTCCACCTTGAATCCAAAAGCTCAATTTGTAAGTACCATTTGGAAGTTCTATGATTTGTGAAAGTTCAAATTTGAATGGTTTATCGAGCCAGTAATTTACAGCGTATTTGCCATCGTGAGCATTGGAAGCAGGACTTGCAACAACTAATTTGACGGCATTGACATCTCCAGTAACCTGCCAGGGTATCCATGACCCTGTTTCAAAGCTTGCATTTTTGATGTAATTCTTGATGCCTATTATCGAAAGTTTAGCCGAAACTGTCATATTCAAATCCTTTATTGTCCCGACAATCTTATATTCGCCTGGCTCATTTATCAAATGATTTATGTTAGATACGTCCCAGTTAACTGCAAAATATCTCGAAGCATCGTCAGAGAAGGATATTCTGATCCTTTCTGGGAATCTTGGCATTTCACCAACATTTGTTCGAATCTCAATAGGTTCTAATGCCAAGATCTCAGCTGGTTTGTAATGGTCATTACCATAAATCCACCTGAAAAAGTTCAAAGAAGGTAAGACATTTCCGTTAAAGTCAAAAAACGTTTGGTTTTCCCAAGGATTTCCTTCACCAGTTTTCCACCCAGCACCCTTGACAGGTATCCATGCCCCTTCCCAGTAAAAGATTCCCAATCCTTTATTCCTTGGCACCTTGTGTATCAGCTCAACAAGATCGGTGAGAAAGCTTACTTGCCCTTGTAACGTTGCTTTGTAACCTGCTTGGGCTATCATAGAATCAGTTCCAAGGATGTTTGGCTGTTCATCGACATCCTGCAAGGTCCATGCGTAGGCTGTTTCAACGACAATTAAGTCTTTACCATAGCGAAGTGCAAGATCATTCATGTTCTCCTCAAGTTCGAATAATGTTCCGTGCCAATATGGATAGAATGACAGGCCAATGACATCAAAATCCACGTTTCTTTTAATCATTTCATCAAAAAGCCATCTGTAAAGCTTGTTATTACCACCATCGGCAAGGTGCAGAAGGATTTTTATATTAGGATCAACTTCACGTACGGCGTTTATACCAGCAGTCAGCAGTGAAACAAAGCCATCGAATCCACCAGCACCAGGTCCACTGATCTGCCCATCCGGCCATAAGAAACCATTGTTCAGTTCGTTTCCAAGTTGAACCATTTCAGGAAGAGCGTTATTTTTCAACATATATTTCAACACGTCTTTTGTATATTCGTAGATTGCACGGGCAAGCGCTTCGCCAGTTAGCTTTTCCCAAGCTTTCGGTTTGCTTTGCTTTCCAGGATCGGCCCACCAGTCACTGTAGTGAAAATCAAGTAATAGCTTAAGTCCCTTCTGCTTAGCTCGTTTCGCTATTTCAGTCATGTTTACATGATCACAATTGCCACCACCTAATGGATTACCATTCTCATCCCTTGGATCAACCCATACCCTCAATCTGATCCAGTTAATACCATAATCTTTCAAAATATCCAGCAAATCTTTCTCAACACCTTTGTCGTAATATTTCCCACCAAGTCTTTCGATCTCGTAAAGCATAGAGATGTCCATACCCATGATAAAGTTCGGATCCAAATCCAGAATCGGTTTGACATTCAGCAAGATCATTTCACTTGAAGAAGTTGTGCCAACCGGCCAGACAAAGGTTGTTAAGAGTGGAAAAAGCATGAAAGTGAAGAATCTACGCATTTCGAAACACCTCTTTTCTCATCTTTTCACAGTGAAGATATTTTAACATTCTGATAGCTAAAAAGCAGAAAGAACGGTTAGATTGATTCTCAAAGATAACTGGTACTTTATAAATTACTGTACAGTTGAGATTCTAAGATTTCACCTCGATAAAAAGGTGCGAATTTCATGGTAAAGGAAACCTCACTGGGTAAAAGTCTATAACTTGAAAGTATGTAAGGCCTACAGCATGAACTTCCGAGTCCTTGTTGTTTGTAATCAATGTAAAGATAAATTCTATCTTCCATACATAAATCAGTAATATGTCTTGCCTTCTCAAGTTGTTCAGTTGAGAATCTGTGAGCACAAAATGAGAAGGTCTCAAAATCAACAGGCAAAGCGAAAATTCCAAAACCATTGTCGTTCGTTATCGAAAGCCAGTACACATCAGTTCGATTAGCATTTTCTTGTGGTTTTATGTGGGGTACGAAAAGATCGCGAACTTTCAAATTGTGAATACCAAAGACACCACTTTCTTTGCGATCAGGATAGGTTTCATGAGGACCTCTACCAAACCAAGTTACATTTTCAAATGGTTTGTTCAGAATGAATTTTAGTCCTATTCTTGGAAAACTGTCTGGTAAATTACCTTGTGGTGAAATCTGAACACGTAGTTTTACAATTCCATCAGAAAAGACTTCGTAATCATACTTACACTTTACCATCCAATCAACGCAAACTGGTTCAATCCGCGTCTCAAAGGTCAAGATAACGGTTGTTTCAGCATTTTCCATCAACGCTCTTTCAATAGTTTCCTTCGTCATGTTCAAATACTTCTTACGCCACTTTTCAGCTTCTTTCTCGTAAATCTCAGTATCTGTCGGAGCACGCCACAAATTAAGCTTAGGACCGGATTCAATGATTTTCAAGTCTCTAAATTTCCATTCGCTGATCGTTGCTTGAATCAAATCGAAATTCAGCGTGAAATCTGTACCATATATTTTCAAATCGTAACGATCTTTTTCCACAGTAAGTGGCTTCAGCTTGCGTGATCTGAAATCGCTTTTGGTTTGATTCTTCTTAATTGGAAGCTCAAACTGTTCAAAAGCAACTTCATAACCTTTAGACGCCCAGTGTGTATCTTGCGATAGCACAAAATGAACACTTAACCAGCTGTGTTTGAATCCGGAAAGTTTATCAAGATCGTATGGAATCTGTACTAGTTTACTTTGTCTGGCTGGAATATCTAATTTTTCCAAATTTCCATACTGAACAATTCTTCCATCAGCTATTACTCTCCAGTGCACATCGAAGTCTTTGAGATTTATGAAATCGTACCTGTTGATGATTTTGAACAGACCATTTGTCAGATCAATTGGCTCAATTTTGACAGGTTGAATAACCTTTTTGTATTCTAGCAACGCAGGTTTTGGTGTCTGATCTGGCCAAACCAATCCATCCATGCAGTAATTACCTTCATTTGGCTCGTCTCCAAAATCCCCACCGTAAGCAAAATACTCTTGACCATCTGCTTTTCTTATTCGAATACCGTGGTCCATCCACTGCCAAACGAAGCCACCTTGAAGTCTTTCGAAGGAATAGAAAAGATCTATGTATTCTTTTAACCCGCCTGGGGCATTTCCGTAGGCACGAGCAAATTCACATAAAATACGAGGTTTTTTCACAGAATCAAGTTTTACAAGCTCTTCAAGCTTTTCTACATGGGTGTACATAGTACTTAGAACATCAACAACTTTACCCTGCTGATCCCCTTCGTAATGGACCAATCGGGTGGGATCAAGTTGCTTACACAACATGGCCATGTGCTCATGATTTACGCCGAAACCCGATTCATTTCCTAGTGACCACATTATGACTGACACATGATTTTTATCCCTTTGAACCAACCGTTCGATTCTGTCAAGATATGCTTGACACCATGCCGGATCGTCACTTAACAAATTTATTTTTCCAACCAATGCAAAACCGTGGCATTCCAAATCTGTCTCATCAATAACGTATAGTCCATAACTATCGCATAAATCGTAGAAAAAGGGATGCTTTGGATAATGTGATGTTCTGACTGCATTTATGTTATGCCTCTTCATCATTATTACATCATTTATCATCCAGTTAAAAGGAACGGTTCTACCCAAATCAGGATGAAAGTCATGATGGTTGATCCCTTTGAGCTTTATTGGAACACCATTGAGGAGCATCAAACCATCCTTTAGCTCAACCTTTCTAAAGCCAACTTTTATGGGTATGATCTCGACAAGCATACCTGCTTCATCTTTGATACTTATAATCAAAGTATACAGATTTGGTGTTTCGGCCGTCCATTTCCTCGGATTTTTCACGTCAATTGCGAGCTCGAATTCTTCCTGCTCGTCTTTGATAACAAAGTTTCTCCATAAGATTGGCGGAAAAACATTCTTGTTGTTTTCATCTAGCAAACAATATGTCACATGATGGATATTCTCTTTGCTATAAGAGTTTTTCCAAACGGTTTTGATTTTTAAAATTGCGTCTTCATATCTTTTGTCAAGATCGGTTTGTACAAATATATCGTAAAGGTGAACCTTTGGCCTTGCCAAAAGATAGACATCTCTAAAAATACCACTGAACCACCACATGTCTTGATCTTCCAAAAAAGTTCCACTAGACCATTGGAAGACACGAACTGCTAGAACATTTTCCCCAACATGAATATATGGTGTCACATTGAATTCGGATGGGAGCCTGCTTCCGGTGCTGTAGCCAACAAAGTGTCCATTAACCCAGACATCAAAAGCGCTGTCTACACCTTCGAATCTCAGCCAAACATCCTTATCTTTCCAATTATCGGGTATGAAGAATTTTCTCCTGTACAAACCAGTTGGATTCTCCATTGGAACCTTTGGTGGATTAAGCGGTATGATGTATAAAAAACTCGTATAGTGAGGTTTCCCGAAGCCTTGCATTTGCCAACAACCTGGGACTTTGATGTTGTCCCAATCGGCGTCGTCAAAGTTATCCTCTGCGAATGATTTCGGTGTGAGATATGGTGTTTCGAGGAGTTTAAATTTCCACACACCATTCAAGAATTGAACCAAACTTGAATTGCCTGGTTGAAAACTTAAAGCGGACTGGATATCGTTAAATGGTAGGTAATGTGCCCTGCTCGGCATCCTATTTATATGGAGTATTTCAATTTTCTCCCAATGGTTGTCGTGGCCATCCAAAAGAATCTGCATGTTTGATTTCCTATTGTTCGAACTTCCTTGTTGAAGACATCAAATCTTTCAGTGACAAATAAAGCTTCCTGTAATAGACGATTGCTTCATCGTAGATTTTAGACCATTCAGGATTTGGGGAAAATTCTCTTTCGAGTTGATTCCATTTTTCAACCGCTACGCCGTCCGCCATTCCAGCAAGCATCGCTGCCCCTATCGATGCACCTTCGTTTTTTGTCAATCGCTCAAGCTTCATATCTAAAATACTTGCAATGATACTTACCCACAGATCACTTCTTGATCCACCACCAGTTATTTTTGCAACCCTTGGGTTAGGCACCAAATCTTGTATAGCATCCCTACAATCTCTTAGCGCAAAGCCAACGCCCTCTAAAACAGCCCTGGCTAATAATTTCTTGTCAGAGTTTCCAGAAAGCCCAAAGAACACCCCACGGGCGTCCGGATTTTTATGGGGAGTCCTTTCGCCACTCAGATATGGCAAGAAAAATATTCCATTGGGGCATGGTCTTGTGTCTTTCAGCTCTTCTATCATGGCGCCAATATCTTCATTATTAACCAAACGTGCAAGCCAGTCTAACGAGAAAGTAGCAGATAAAACTACACCCATATGGTAAAACATGTCTTTCATAACGTGTCTGAAAGTGTGCACTCTACCAGTTAAGTCTGGTATGTACTGCTTGTTAGTCAATATCACGGTACCACTTGTACCAACACTTATAACCATCACATTATCTGTGAAGGCATTCATCCCCAGCGAGGCACAGGCGTTATCTGCTCCTCCGGCAACAACGAGGGGTCGGGTTCTAAGCCCGATCTCCCTCGCTACTCCCCCCACCGTGTCCCCTACCACGGCCTGTGATGGGATAACTTTTGGCGGTTCTATATGCGAATCGGAGAAAATTCTTAAAGCCTCTTCGTCCCAAGTATTTTTCTCAACTGCAAAGAGCGAAGTACCAGAGGCGTCGCTGGGTTCAGTACATATGTTCCCAGTTAATTTCCAGGCAATGAAATCCTTTGGTAGCATGAAGGTCCTAGCTTTTGCATAAACCTCAGGTTCATGGTTTTTAACCCATAAAAGTTTTGGAGCTGTAAAACCAGTGAGTATTGGATTTCCAAGCCTTTCAATCACAGCTTTTTCTCCACCGAGTCGTTTTGTCAAAATCTTTGTTTCCTCGTAACAACGCTGATCGTTCCACAATATGGCTGGTCTAAGAACTTTGCCATTTTCATCCAACAAAACCAATGAGTGCATCTGCCCGCTAAGTCCTATCACCTTTGGTTCTACTTTGCTTTTGGCAAGTTTGGAGAGTAAGATTTTAACTGCCGCCCACCAATCTTCTGGATTTTGTTCATACCAACCTGGCCTTGGCGAACTTATCTGAAGTTCGTGTGATTCTCGAAAAACTATTTGCCCAGTTTCATCAAAAACAATCAATTTTACAGAGGTGGTTCCAACATCTATCCCGGCGTACACTATTATCATCTCCTCAGGACTTTACAGTTGTGAGAATGTAGTAGTTTAGCAGTGACTCAATTTCCTCTTGTCTTCCTGAATTTGGTACTGCCACTTCCTTGTCTAAAACATATTCTTCCAATTCTTCGAAGTTGGTCTGGTTGTTTAGTATCTTCAAACCAATTCCAGAGCTGTAACTCGCATATCTTTCTTCGATGAGCTTGTCCATCTTTCCCTCTTTTACAATCCTATGTGCCACTCTAAAGCCAAATGCGAAAGTGTCCATTGCAACGATGTGACCTATGATCAAATCACGTAAAGTATGAGAAGCTCTTCTTGGCTTTGCGTCAAAATTCAGACCACCTGTTGTAAACCCTCCAGCTTTGATCACTTCATACATTGCTAAGGTTGTTTCGTAAATGTTTGTTGGATATTGATCCGTGTCCCATCCGAGCATCAAATCACCTTGGTTCGCATCTATGCTGTGAAATTTGTTGTTGATTCTTGCGTATCTAAGCTCATGGGCAAAGGTATGACCTGCCAATGTAGCGTGATTTGCTTCAATATTGAATTTGAAGTAAGATTCTAAACCGTAATTTTTCAGGAAAGCAAGACAATGCGCAGCATCAAAATCGTATTGATGCTTCGTAGGTTCCATAGGTTTCGGCTCGATCATAAACTGACCGGTAAAACCTATTTTCTTAGCATAATCCACAGCCATGCTCAAGAATCGCGCAAGATTATCTAATTCAAATTTCATATCAGTGTTCAACAAGGTTTCGTAACCTTCTCGTCCACCCCAGAAGACATAACCCTGTCCTCCAAGTTCTTTGGTTATTTCAAGAGCTTTCTTTACTTGTGCAGCTGCGTAAGCAAATACGTCAGATGATGGTGAGGTTGCAGCACCTTGACAGTATCTTGGATGTGAGAACAAATTTGCCGTACCCCAGAGAAGTTTCAAATTTACTCCCGTGAGCTTATCTTTAAGATAGGTAACGACTTTGTCAAGCATTTGATTTGTTTCACGCAGAGTTTTCCCCTCCGGTGCTATGTCTCGATCGTGGAAACAGAAATATTCGATCCCAATTTTCTCAGCAAACTCTACGAGGGCATCAATTCTAGCATATGCTCTATCTATAGGATCGTTGAAACGATTCCACGGTCTGTCATAGACACCATCACCGAACATGTCATTCCCCGTTCCAACAAAAGTATGCCAAAAAGCAATGGCAAAACGTAGGTGATCTTTCATTGGTTTACCATCAATAACCTCCTTTGGGTTGTAGTACTTGAAGCTAAATGGATTTGTGCTATTGGGTCCTTCATATTCAATCTTTGGAAAATCTTTGAAAAATACCATGTTCACCTCTCCTTCCTATTGTCTACAAGAGTTCTATTTCCTTATCAGTTGAATAGAACCTAAAAGTTGTTTTATGATGGTATATTTCTCCAGGCTGTAAAAGAGCAGATGGAAAATTTTTGCGATTTGGTGCGTCCGGAAAGTTTTGGGTTTCCAGACATAATCCGGAATATCTTTTGTAAATTTGTCCTCGTTTGCCTCGAACATTTGAAAGATAATTGCCAGTGTAAAGCTGCAAACCTGGTTGTGTTGTATAAACTTCCATGCACCTTCCTGTTTTGTGATCAATCAATTTTGATGCAAATTTCAGTTGGTTGCTTTCGCCATTTAAAACAAAGTTATGATCATAACCTAGGAAGCCATTCTGAAGCATTTTTTCTATCCCTTCACCAACTCTTTTGGGTTTTCTAAAATCAAAAACTGTGTTCGCAACCGATCTTATTTCACCTGTTGGCACGAGATTTTCGTTTACGGGTGTGTAAAAATCACTGTTGATAATAAGATAATGGTTAAGAACTGTCTCTTCATTGGATAAATTGAAGTAAGAATGCTGAGTTAGATTCACGAAGGTTGGTTTATCGGTAGTGGCTTGATATTCAACTAAAAGCTCTAAATTCCTAAGCTTGTAAGTCACTATAACATCGAGATTTCCTGGAAAGCCTTCTTCACCATCTGGGCTTTTGTATTTCAAAATCAAAGTTGGACTGTTTCGATCAGACTCGTCAACAAAAGCATCGAAAACCACTGTATGAAAACCTTTGAAACCACCGTGAAGTGTATTAGGCCTGCCGTCATCATTCAAAGGTAATTGGTACACATGCTCACCAATCGAAAACCTTCCGTTAGCTATCCTATTTGCGTATCTTCCTATCACACAACCAAAATAGTAATTTGAGTTGAATCTTTCATATTCTTCAATGCTATCAAAACCTAAAACAATATCAGCAAAATCCTTGTTCTTGTCAGGCACCCACAATTCTCTAATTATTCCACCGTAATTGATTATCTTGCAAACCAATCCGCTTTCTGATTTTAGAGTAAATTGATAAACTCGTTTTCCATCTGATGTCACGCCGAAGAATTCCTTCTCGATAGCTTTCTTTTGAGATACTTTCAAAGTTCAACCACCTCCGATAACTCATGGGTAAATGATTCGACCTTTTTCATCACCTATCGCGGTTTTTCGGTAAAAGTATGTATTAACGACATCACGCCATTCAATAGCGTGTAATAGTTGCATCTCAAGTCGCTTTTTCACCCGCAAGAATATCGATGGATCGATTTTCCCCTCAAGATCATTCCATAAATTTATGAATTCTTGCACCTTCTCTACCGCATTGAAATGCAAATCATAGATGTTTTGTAAAAGAGTTTTACCATTTTTCATTTTGAAATTGTATGGAACTCTATGAAAGAACAACAACAATTCCTCAGGACATTTTTCAATATCGTCGTAAACACTACGCCAGGGCTCGTTGTATTGAAGAGTAAAGCCAGTTCCTCTTGACGTTCGATCAACACCTATTGCTTCCCAATTCGCTCTGTGGTAAGCCCCCCAATGCGAATATTCGTATCCCTCAGGATTTGGCCCGTAGTGATGACCGGGGTTAACCATCCACCCGAGTCCAAACGGTGTTGTATAGCTTTCGTACACTTCTCTTGAGCTCATGAGCAAGTATGTGATATTTTTCAACACTATTTCATCGTCTCCAAATGTAAGTTTTATCCATTCTTCAACTATTTCCTTCAAATCTTGATCTGGATCCCAAGCCAGTTTTCCAAAACTCCAAAGATTTGCTTGAGCAAGGTCGTGACCGGTCCAATTTGGATCATCACCAATATTTGCAACACCAGCAATCCCACAGCTTTTCTTATTATAAATTGTACCATCAATTATTCTTTTCACGAAGGAATTATTTCCTTTTGAAAAAGTATCGAAATCTAAAATTTCCTTCCACATGGTGCCCAAGTAGCAAAGATGTATTTGTTGGCCTGTGTATTCCTGCGTTATCTGAAGTTCTAGAATCTGATTGGTCTCCTTGAGGCCACCAAAAAGCGGTGAGACAGGTTCTCGAATCTGAAAGTCCATCGGACCATACTTTATCTGAATTGCTACATTTTCGGCAAACTTACCATCCAAAGGTTTAAATATCTCGTAAGCGGCTTTTGCCCTATCAGTCTTGTAATCTCTCCAGTCTTGCTGACAGTTGTAAACAAAAGCTCTCCATACAACAAACCCATCAAATGCTTCAAGAGCTTCAGCCAACATATTTGCTCCATCTGCTTGGGTTCTACCATATGTATGTGGACCAGGATTGAATTCTGAATCAGCCTTGACAAGAAAACCCCCAAAGTTTGGTATGTAATCGTAAATCTGCTTAACTTTTTGTTTCCACCATTGCCTAACCCTTTGATCAAGCGGATCTGCTGTGTCCAAACCACCTAGGTGAATAGGCGACGCAAAATTCACACTTAGAAACATCTTTATTCCATACTTCTGAAAAAGACTAGCAATTTGTGAGAGTTTTTTCAAATAAACTGGTTCAATAAGCTTGATCGCTGTATGTCGAACATTGACATTATTTAGAACGACACCATTTATTCCCAGCGAGGAAATCAAACGAGCATAGTCTTTTGTTCTTTCAGTAAATAAAATGCGATCAGCTGAGAAAAAAATTGATTTTCCAGCATATCCACGCTCAATCGAACCGTCCATGTTGTCCCAATGATTGAGCATCCGTAATCTTATTTTTGGATTCGAAACAACATTAAGATCCTTAAGCTCTTGTCCAAGTCTAATTCTGTTAAGAAGATCAAAAATACCGTAAACTATCCCAGAATTTGAATGTCCAGCAAGAACCAAGCATTCCAATCCTTTATTTTTTATGTATTTTATGATAAAACCTTCGTTAGATAATTTTTCTTGAAAATCTATCTTGACAGGCAAAATATTTAACTTGCCTATCAATAAATGCTTGCCCTTCTTTGGAAGACTTCCGCAAAACCTTGGACGAACACCAAATACTTGTTCACAAAAATCTATGAGTTCCTGGCGAACCGCTTGAAATTCACTGTCAGGATCTAGCAAACAAATTGAACTGAACCACTCAGAAAGTTTCTCTTTGTCAAATTGAGAATGTATCCCGTAATTTAGCCAGCACATTTCATAATTTTTCTGCGACATTTTTCCCTCCGCAAAACCCCAGGGTTGACCCTGGGGTATTTCTCACTTCTTGAAGAAAAATTGCATAGGCATACCGTTCAATGGAGTAAAGAACACCGTTTCCGAAACAAGTTTTTCCGGAACATTTCTAAAGTTATTTTTTACAACTGTTGGTGCAATATCTTCACCCACTGTTCCTATCATCCATATGTTCTCTCTGTGAAGTTTTGTAATCTCAGCCATGATTTGTTTGAATTTCGCTGGATCTGTCTCTCCCTTCGCCTTCTCCCAAAGATCCACAA
>JBEPZZ010000045.1:0-13878 GCA_041640575.1 Pseudothermotoga sp.
GCGATAACACAAAAGTCTTTGAGGAGACTAGACAATTGCCCAAATTCACCGAAGTCAGAAAACTGTATTCTGAAACACTCAATTCCGAGTTCTTTCAAGCGCTTGATAGCTGCGGTATCGAATTTCAAACTTACCATCGGCTGAAGTTTCAATTCTTTGCAAATGCTGACAAAGTGTTTCAGTATCTTCTCATCCTCAGTATACGGTATTAACACAGAATCACAATTGTTTGCAACTGCATGCTGGGCTCTTTTCTCAAACTCATCTACGCTACTTGAAACAATTCTCAAAGGCAAATTCGTCTTTGTAATCCGATTATGTTCAATCACAATCCTCAAATACTCTTTGAAAAGAAAATCTTTTCTAGCTCCTTTCAAAAGAATAAAAGGCTCGGATTCGATAGGCATATTTACATAACTAGGATAAATGAGATAACCTTTCAATTCCTCACCAGTTTTGCTCAAATGAGCTTGTGCAATTCTCTCTGATAAAAAACCAACCAAAAAGTCATCACAAATAGCAAAATTATTGGATATCGCAAACAGTTGATCGACTTTCAAAGAAAAAGCTTCCACTTTTTTGTCTGAGATAGCTAATGTTGCAAGAAATTGATAACCAAAGTCAAGCTCCTTTGTCTCAATCGAAGTAATTTTGGATGCTTCATGGAAAATGACCCTTCCGTTTTCCCACAACTGACCAAAGACTCTCATTGATCTTCTCCTTCTTCAGAAATTCTCAAATCAGAAAATTTCTATTTGTTCGGCGAAATCATGTTGGTACCCTTGGTCTATCAAGACACACTTCAACTTAAAATAACCTCTCTGAAGACCACTCAACTCAATTTCGACAGCTGGATAACTAAAAGCTTGTGTTACCATATCTGTTGGCTTGGGCGATATCACGTGCGCTTTGATTGTTATCTGATCATTACTTAACTCAACAGAATCTAGAATAACTTTGTAGCCTCCAGTTGGCTTTTCACCCGCGCTGATTACCACGAAAATCTTTGTTCCAAACTCAAAGCGCACTGATTGCTGTTTTGCTTCGTTCAAAACAACCATACTTGGCTCGTGAGTGCCTCTCACATCTTTCGCTGTAAAAACAATATTGTTCTGCTTGGATAAATTTAACTCAATTCCAGAAACAATTATTTTCTTTGTATTATTTGGCAAAACAAATAGATGCTGCGGCAAATCGTAATAGATACCTTTTCTTTGCCCAAAAATCTGTATTTTGTGAGTGATATCGTCTACTACGATCTCAACATCGAAAATGTTGGTAGACATTGGAGCCAATGCAAATCGCGCTGCTTTGAGAATTATTACAATATCGGGCTCTTTCGACAGCAATATGTACTGAATATTCAGATATTTCGTCCACTCCATCTTATAGAGTTCAGCTGGAAAAGCAAAGTCAATTGGTGTGTAGTAGATCATAGTCGCTATACCGTTAATATAAAGCAATGCAAATAAAAGAGTGAAAAGGATGAATCTTTGCATAGAAATCTCCTCAAAATTCTATTGCTTCTCCAGGTCGCATGACTGTACATTTTATCCCAACTTTCGCTAATTCTGCAGCAAATTTATCTGGATCAGCCTTTATAACCGACCAAGTGTTGTAATGGATCGGGATTGCAACTTTTGGTTTGATCATTTTCGCAGCTTCGACAGCATCCCATAAATCCATGACAAAATTACCACCAATGGGAAGCATAGCAACGTCGATATTCTCTTTTGCCAGAAGTTCCATGTCCTTTGTTAATCCAGTATCACCGGCATGATAGATCTTTTTGCCCTCAGCCTCAATTAAAAATCCACAGGGATTGCCAGCATATATTGGGAGATCTCCTTCGACTATACTCGAACCGTGCAAGGCAGGGGTCAGTTTGATGCTACCAAACTCAAAAACATATTTTCCACCTATGTGCATTGGATGTGTTGAGATTCCATGCTTTGAAATATAACTGCAAAGTTCGAAATTTGCTACAACTGTTGCTTGATCTCTTTTTGCTATTTCAACAGTATCTCCCAAATGATCTCCATGGCCGTGAGTTACCAAAATGTAATGAATTCTTGGAAGATCTGCAATTTTGATAGGGCAACATGGGTTATTACTTATAAAAGGATCAATAATCAAATTCTTTTCTTTAAGCTGAATCAATACGGCTGCATGTCCTAAAAACTTAATTTTCATTAGTTTCACCTCCTAACAATTATATATTTTATCTCAAAAAGTTGTGTCGTAACGTTTTATCTTTTGACGATGTTGTCGACCAGGTCGATATAAATATGGTATAAAAATAGGGGGAATCTTAGTGGCGTGTGAAAATATAATTAAGAAACTTGTGGACAAACCACTTGAGAAAAATGATATACAACTTTTTGTTGATAGAGAGGAAGAATTATCAACACTTCGGCGAATTTTGAAATATCACGCCTTTGGAATTTTTGGGATATCCGGCAAAACTGGGTCCGGAAAAACAACTCTACTAAACATGCTTGCTGACGAAAATCAAAAAATGATTCGTATATCTGTAATCTACCGAGATAACTCAGATTCCATTTTGTACAATTTGTTATATTCCCTCGCTGAACACTTTATAAACGACAAAACCAAAGAAATTCGTAATCTTGTTCAACAGATAAAGGAATGGATCTCTGAAGAGGTCTCGGTTGTGAGAGGTTTTAGCCTTGGTGTTTCAATGATGGCTGCAGCAGATGTGAAAGGTGAAAAAATCAAATCGCCGCGTTTTAACGTTTTCAAAGCTCATGATTATTTGCGCCAAATCCTAAATATTACAAGAAAACGTTACGGCAAAATATGTCTCCTTATAGATGAACTTGATAAAGAGAGAAAGGAAGACGTTATAAAGATACTTGATTCTCTGAAATTCGAGCTCCAGCAAGAAGATATAATTACAATACTCACCCTACCACAAAGTATCTACAAAGAGTATATCCGTGATAGGTTGAGGATGAACGGCGTTGGCAATTTGGAAAACATTATAAAGGATGTTGTACTAATAAAGGATCTTCAAGCACATCACGTAAAAGAGTTGCTACTAAAAAGGTTTAGCGAAGATTTAAATTGGTTTGAAGATCTATCGATTTTGGACATGATGGTGGATTTCTCGGATGGCAATCCACGCGATGCTATTTGGATTGCACAAAAGGTGGTGCTTGAAAACATCTCAAAAACATGTTTGACCTTGGACGATACAGCTCAGACGATTCGAAAGATTTCAGAGGAATTGCTTAAGACAATCTCACTTACAGATCTTCAAGCGAAGGCAGTAAGAGTTTTGAGGAATTTCTTCGGAACTAAAGAACAATTCATAGCGAAATTGGTGCAAAATGGATTTGTTCGCACAACTGCTTACAGCATCTTTGACAGATTCGTCGAGCTTGGATTCATCGTTGAAAAAGACGGCGGTTTCAAGCTCAGTGGGAAACTATCTTTTATTGATGAATTCTGAAATGCACCTTTCAGTTCTGTCGAAACATTATTTGTTCTGTCGTTTTTGTCGACGGTGTCGAAAAGCTAAGGATGATAGGGTATGACCCAAAGGCCAGATTCATCCATTTTGGAAAAACGTCTGCAAATACTGTACAGAAAGTTAGAATCCTGTGACATTTGCCCAAGACATTGCGGAGTGAATAGGATTAAAGGTGAACTTGGTGCTTGCAAGGTTGGTGCAAAGCCTCTTGTTGCAAGTTATGGCCCGCACTTTGGTGAGGAGTCTTTTCTGGTAGGCCGTGGGGGGTCTGGAACAATTTTCTTTTCCGGCTGTAACTTGAAGTGTGTATTCTGTCAAAACTGGACAATAAGCCAAACGGCCGAGGGTGAAGAAGTAAGACTTGATCAAGTAATGCTTTTGCTTCAAAGTATGGGTTGTCAGAACATAAATTTGGTAACACCGACTCACCAAGTACCTATGATCTTTGAGGCCTTGATAAAAGCCTTTCAATCAGGTTTGAAAATTCCTATTGTCTATAATTGTGGTGGTTATGAATCTGTTGAGACGTTGCAACTTTTAGAGGGATTGATAGACATCTATATGCCTGATTTCAAATACGGAAGCGATGAAGCTGCTTTGAAATATTCCTCAGTAAAGAACTATGTGACAATAGCACAAGAAGCTCTAAGAGAAATGTACAGACAAGTTGGCCCACTTCAAATTGAGAATGGAATAGCGGTAAAAGGTGTTTTCGTAAGGCATTTGGTTCTACCCAACGACCTTGCAGCCACGGAAAAAGTCTTTCAAACTATCGCCGAAATCTCCTCAGAAATTGCGGTAAATGTCATGAATCAATATTATCCAGCTTACAAGGCAACAAAATATCCTGAGCTTTCTCGGAGGTTGTACAATGAAGAATATTACAAAGCGCTTGCACTTGCTAAAAAATACGGTTTGAAAGTGGTTTACTGATTAACTTTTGCCACATACCCTTCCTTAATCAAAAACTCCAAAATATCCGTAACCAGTTTTGCATCAGCACCAAGATATTGGGATGTAAAACTAACAGACGCATCAAAATCTTTCATATAGCGCACTGAAAGATAAAGAACTTCTCCTATTTCAAGAAGCTGCCTTCTGTCAAACGATTCATCGATCCTTTCAACCCAGTCATAACCGAGAGGTCCATAATTGACGCAGCTCAAGGCCAATCTTGGTTTTGGCATAGAATTCTTCATCCCATGTGCAACCTCAATTGCAGACTTTATGATTTCTTCACCTGGAAGATTATCAAAACTTCTTGCAAGAATCTTGGCTTTAGTCTTCGAGATTTCTGCAACCTCATCGGGTAGATTGTTCGCTAATCTAATTGTTTCTAGCACCGAATTACCAATCCATTTGAACATTTCAGGATCACATTTGTCCCAAGTATCATCGCTGGTGTGATAGTACTTATCCGGCCACTGACCTATAAAAGGTGAAGCGGAGCAATTATTTGCAAAAACCAAATGATCAGACCCACCGGCAAATCTTGTTCTGAAAAATCTTTTTGAGATTGAACCAGAAGTTCTGGGAGCAAACTTGAGAAGACTTTGGTACAAAAGTTCATCGTAATAAGTTGGAAGAAATGGTAGATTTTCATGAAGCAATAAGGTCGAACCGGTCTTTTCTTGATCCTCTCCAACCATGTCTAGGTTAATTACTAAATCATACCAGTTTTCTAATGCATAAGGAATCGTGCCATAAAATTCTGGGGTTAGTATTACATCAACTTTTGCGTTCGGTGGGGCTTTCGAGAGCTGTTCTGCTAAATGCAATGCCAAAGCGCAACCAGAGGCATTATCGTTTGCACCAGGACTTGGGTGACATAGATGCGCAACTATGCCAATTTTGAAGTTACTTTGACCTTCGATTTTTATCCTCAGAACTTGCAAATTTCCGGTTTTGAGCTCAGCATTTATGAAGAGCCTTACTTTATGACCCATGTTGACAAATTTCTTCAAAAAACAGTATTGTCTCCAGCTCAGGGAAAAACCGTATCCACCGTATTTTGCGAGTTCAGCAGTATGTGGAATCGAAAGATAGTTGACTGTCTCAGGCATTCTTTCAGGCGTTCTACCTATTGTTTCATCCTGATTTCTCATGTAATAAATTAGAAGAGCTTTTGCTCCCAGGTCTTTTACATATTTTTTGAAAGCTTTTGATGGATTATCATTAACCAACACCGCTTTATCTAAAAAACTTCCCTGAAAATTCTCGTCAACTAATTCAAAAACTTTCCATCCAAAAGTTGGATTACTTCCAAACAAAACCGAGGTTTTGCACTCTTTGAAGGAAGTTATAAATTGCCTTGGGTTTTCCAACCAAAGCTCTGCTGCTTCTACATTCCAAACCATCGTGGTTTCAAAATTTCCGTATTTCTCGCCGCCTGTTGGATATTCTAGAATTTCGATATTTTTTTCAGTTACTCCCAATTCCAGGCTCATCTCTCGAAGGCTATGAAGTAAGGTATTATACTCGTTGCTTCCTCTTGCTCGGTGAAAGGTACTGATGAATCTCACAGTGTCCAGAACCCAAGATTCATTGATATTGATAAAACTCACCCCATTCTTGCTCAAAAATTATTTAGTTGAAGGATGATTAACATTCCAAGAATACTCACCGTACTTCATCTTAGAACTTACAAGTCTGCGAATCATTATTTTAAGTCTTGCAAGTATTCAGTTGAGGCATAAGGAATGTTGTTAATCTTAGCAAAATACATTGCTTCGTCAGCTTTGTGGATAAGTTTTTCAAAGTCTTCCCCATCGGCCGGAAACTCTGAGATACCTATATTGGCGGAGATGAAATGTTCATAACTTCCAGTGCTAATTGGTTCTTCTATTATTTCCACGATTCTCTTAGCCAAATGATACGCATCTTCCTTGGTAGTTTTATAAGCTATAACTACAAATTCATCTCCACCAATTCTTCCAACCACATCGCTTTTTCTCAAAAAGTTCTTCATTCTCTGACCAACTACTATCAAAACGTTGTCACCTTCACGATGACCGAAGGTGTCGTTTACCTTTTTGAAAGCGCGTAAATCAATGTAAAGAAAAGAGACTTTAACGTTCTCTCTTTTGGCCACCGCCAGTATTTTTTCGCCCATTTCGGATAGATATCTTCTATTAGGAAGTTGTGTCAATGGATCATGATAGGAAAGATACTCCAAATTGCGCTTTTGTTCCTCAAGTTTTGCTTGAAGTGTCATATGCTCCAAAAGAACTCCTGTGATATTGGAAAAAAGTTGAGCTAGCTGTAATGATTCTTCATCAAAAGCATCTTCATTTTCGAAGTTATCCAAAACCATGAATCCGAGAACCTCTTCGTTGATAACTATTGGAAGACTTATGCTCGCTTTGATTTCGTTCACTCTTCCAAACTTACTTAAGATCTCATAATCTTCTTTTGGCATATTTTTCGAATTGTACTCACCGAAACCTCTTACAATACGCACATTTTTATCCAAGGGTTGGAGGATTATTTTCGGATTGAACTTCACTCTCCGCAACTGCGTTAGATCATATCCAACTGCCGCTCTGAAAACGAGAAAGTCGCCTTCTTTCAAAATCAGAGAACCTGCTTGAGCTCTTGGAACTATATTCACAGCGGCTTCTAGTATTTCTTGATACATCGAATCAGCTGATAGTAATTCAGATCCTAGAATCTTTTGCATGAAATCAATTATGGCCTTGAGCGCTGACGACCTTCTTAAAGCTTGTTTAAAAAGTTGGTGAGCCATTCTTTCTTCTGTTCGCAAACGTTGTTCTATATATATTCTGTCCAACATAAGACCAATCTTGCTTGTTAAAACTTTTGCAATTTCGATTGAATCTTCATCGAATGCGTTTTCATCATGAAAATTGTCGAGGTTAAAATATCCGATCACTTTGTTTTGAACGATTATGGGTATAGACAAAGTTGCTTTTATACCATAAACAGCCCCAGCTTTACTCATAATTTCAAGCTCCTGTGAAGACAAAGTTACTTTGTCAAATTCTCCAAGATTCCTAACAATAACAACTTCATCGTTGATTTTTCTGTTAAGTTGGGCCCCTTTCAACTTGACCTTTTTAAGTTCTTCCAAAGGAAATCCCACAGCCGCTTTGAAAACATAAACGCCATTCTCTTCGAGCAAGATAGACCCAGCCTCAGCACCAGGAACAATCTCAACTGCATCTTGCAAAATTTTCTCATAATCTATGCTCTCTGGTAAACTTTCTGTCCTCAGGAAGCTTTCAACGAAATTGAGGATAGACTCAAGTGCTTGCAGTTTTCTTCTGTATTTTCGTGACCATGCTCGTTCAGTTAAATACAGTTGCCTTAAATCAGAGCTAGTTTTCACAGCTGCTGCAAAAATTGAAATAACAAAGGAAATGAGCAGATGAAATGTTTCCAAAATTTTTCCCTTGTACACTATTCTAAGTCTATACACAAAGTCTTTTCCATTAGGATTAAATTCAATATTTTGTATGTTGAACATTTCACGGACACAATTTGGATCGATTTTTGCAATTACAACTCTATTTTCAATAAATTTCTTGGCGGCTGAATCAAAAATAGCGAAAGAAATTAGAATTGAATTGTTCTCAGAAGAGATTTGAAAAGCAGCAGGTTGATCAACAAAAGTTGGAGTCACAAAGACATCTTCCACACATGTAAAATCTTCTTTCAAAGTCAGCAACTCCTGTTCTATCCATTCTTTGTCATCTTTGACAAAAGCTTCGTACATCTCTGTCCATTTAAAATAACCCACACTGATCGAATTTGCGAGAAGATCCAACGATTTTTCAAAGAAAAGTTTGGTGTTATTTAACTCCCTATTTATTTCCGAACCTCTAAGCCATAGGAGAAAAGATGTTGACACCGCTAGTACAATTAAAAACGTGATGAGGGCGTTTCTTACAACTCTCAACTGTATCATGTCTTCTTTTTCACACCCTTCACATAAATTGTATCAAAAGGCATAACAATATTAGCTGAAGTTTTCCAGTTATTCCAAAACATTTTCCACTCTTCGGACCACTTCATCGAAGCCCTTTGGGTCGCTTAAGGTTTCGACCTTACCATTTTTGTAGAGGAAGGATATAAAGTTGAAAAGTCTTTCGTATCTGATCTTATAGTACAAAGATTCCAACAGCCCTTGTGGATTTCCAGTCCAGGATTCAATGATTTTCTGCAGGAGATTTTTTGATGAATAAATTCTTAGTCTGTCGATTTTCAAGAAAGAAGCCAAGAGCTCAAGGACCTTCGTGCAAATCAGTGTTGAATCATCTGAGAGTGCCAGCGTTTCCAACCTCAATCTTGGAACAACTTGCTCAAGATACTGCTTTTCAGGTGGCAGGGCTGCATCTATTTTTATTCCAAGTAGCAAGCCTGCTACGTCTCTTTCTAGACTGCCCATCGACATAAAAAGTTCTCCAATCACATCGCTTGGTTCAAAGATGTAATACGAATCTCCTTTAACTTTGCCGAAAGCTGCTAATGTGTCTAAGTAACCCTCTAAGAGATACTTCCTTGAGACATCTGGTTCAAAGGTCAAAAGCGTTCCAAACTGCTCCCTAGGTCTTATGTACAAAATATTCGTGTTTATGAATGAACGAATGTATTCAATAATGTCGGATACAGAATGAGTGCCTATATCCACAACAATTATTCTTTCATGTCCTTTTTCCTTTGCCATTCTAACTGGAATGTTGCTGTAGACTCCACCGTCTATGAAAATTTTTCCACCAATTTCTTCTCTTTTGAAAAGTGGAAAGTTTGCACTCGAGAGAATGTAATCAGCCAGTTTACCATCTGGTATGTCTTCAATATAAAGCATATAAGGCTTAAGTTCACTTACTGAATAGGCAACTAAGCCATAGTGAATCTTTGAATTTCTGATTTTATCTTCCGAAAGAAGTTCCCTAACTTTCTGCCTTAATGGTGAAACATCAATTCCACCCTCGGAGATTATCTTTCTTGCCGCATCTATAGCCTCTGGTATACTGAGATCAAGAAACTTGCCCTCAAGGATTTTTTTCACGGAATCTGGTATATTCATTACATCTTCAAAAGTTGCTTGAAGCCAGGCGCTCTTGGCAAATTCCAAATCACCAATAGCTATTAGTGCTCCATTAATTGCTCCAACCGATGTACCATAAACTGCTGCTATTTCTACACCGAGATCATTCAATGCTTGCCAAACACCTATTTGATAAGCGCCACGTCCTCCTCCACCTGAGAGCACTAACGCGACAGTTAAAGCTGTTGTTAAAACTTCGTTCATTAATTCACCTCGATATTATTATATGCCGAATATATACACAAAATTGTTCGTAAAGCAAAAGAATCGACAATGTGAATCAGTCACGAGTTTTAATTTTAATTACTGTGATTAAGGAATTTTCTCAACTCATAGTAGAACTACTCGTAAAGAACCAAAGAAAAAACAAGATTTCTTTTGCAAATCATGATCTGTTTTAAAGTTTGCAAAGTTTACGCCAGAACTTTTGAAAAAGCAGTACATTCAAAGAGATTGCTGATTCTTTCAGTTTGTTTTTCCACTACAGTTGGCAGGAAGAAAGGTCCTAGGTTTAATGAATAATTGCTATATTTTGCGTGCAAAGTATGATGTACGCAATGTTGGTGAAACCAAGAATCGAAAGCTTTATAGTAACTTTGATATTCATTTTTGATGAAAATCTAGTTTCAGAGATACTGAATGCTTTCTAAAAGATAGTAAAGTTATTCTCTATATGTTTTTAAATTGCTAGCTTTGTTGCCTGCTGAGCAAGATTAACATAATGTCTGTTTATCAAACATTCAAATCTTTCAGCGTGACTATTGTCAGTTTCATTCTTGCTCATAAAAGGTTTGAACCTTCATACGACGATTTTTCTAGACCGATTATTTCAAATTTGTAATTGCTTCACAATATCGACAGGTTTAGAGATAATTTCTTCTCGTATCAGCAAACAGTGCTGGTTAACTATGGTTTCAAGTAATTTAGTTAAGCCAAGATTTGACTGAAACTCCCACATTGCTATGTCATAGAACAAATCAAGTCTGTGTCGTACAACTTTTGTTCATAAGTTTTCGGAATGTATATAAACACATCAAGTCAATCACCTATTATATAGTTCAACGATAGAATAACTGTATCGGAAAGCTTTGCCGAACTGATGTAAAACAGTTTAACAGAACTCAAGAAAACGAGAAAAACTGAGAAATCAAAAAAAAGAACGCGATCTGATAAGACTCATTGGGAAAGATCAGTGATAGATCTGAAAGTTAACTTATTCTTTTACCATGCAGGACTTGATTTTTTGTGTTAACTGAGGTATACAAATATTTATAGAATCTTTCTCAGAAAGATTACCGTATAGGAGAGGTCTTATTGGCGCGTAAAATCGATCCAAAATTCATGAAGCAAACTAACAAAAAGATGATCCTGAAATATTTAATTGAATCAGGCCCGATGAGTAGATCACAGTTGGTCAATCACACAAAACTTGCAAACAGCGCGGTTTGGAGAATAGTTCAAGAGCTAGAAAGCGAAGGAATAATATCTCGGAAAAGCTATTCTGAAAAAACAGCCACCAAGAATGCCGCTCTTTTCGGTCCATCAAGGTCATTTGCGTGTTCAATTGTTCTCGACGTTCAGGTGACACAATCAACTGTCGCCGTTGGTTTTTTAGATAAGAGTTGGAAGATCATTGAAAGCTTCGAGACCAATGGGTTGGAAAAATTTCTTCAGGAGACCGACAAAGTTCTGAAAAAGCTTGTCAGTGATCAGATAGTTGATAGAAGCAAAACGATCCTTTCGATTTCGGTTCCTGGTGTTGTTAACGAAGAAGGAACCATACTTTTTCGAGCTCCTAATTTGAACTGGAGAGATATCAATTTACTTGAAACCTTCTCAAAGTATGGTTTACAAGTAATAGCTGACAACGATGCTAATTTATCGCTCCTTGCGGAATGGTTCTTTTCAGAAGATGTGAAAAGATCCCAAAATGCCTTCTTTCTTTACTTTGGTGAAGGTGTTGGTGGTTAGTTGATAATAAACGGCAAAATTGTAAAAGGTAAAAACTTTGCAGCAGGAGAGGTAGGTCACACCATCCTAGATGTTTCGGGCCTTGATTATGTAGAAGTGGAATCACTGCTTTCAATTTCTCGATTGATTGATAGATTCGAGAAACATACAAAACAATGGCAAAACGGTGGTCTGAAGAAAAAGTTTGAAAAGTTTATCCAGAAATGGCGAGCAGGAGATAAATTTGCAAAGGAATTGGTCGAAGAATTCACCGATGCAGTAGCTGTAACCCTTTTGAACATTGGATACACAATAAACCCAGAGGTAATAGTATTTGGTGGGGTGATTAACAACCTTTGGGAGACTTTCGGAAACATACTGAGTAACAAGTTGAACAAACTTGACAAATACGAATTTCTCAAAGGAATCAGCTTCAGAGATACTATTTTCAAAGAAATATCTCCATCTTTAGTTGGATGTAATGTAGCAGCGATAGAAAGATTCATAACAATCATTTGAAAAAATTCAACCTTCAACCAGGTTTTACCTGAAAGGGGGGGATGTTTCATGTGGAGAAAGCTTCTTGTGATATTTCTTGTGCTTGCTACTACATTATCCTTTGCCTCAAAACTTGAGATTTTCAGCTGGTGGACAGCTGGAGGAGAAGCAGAAGGTCTTCAAGAATTATTCAGCATCTATGCGAGACTTTACCCAGGAGTGGAAATTATCAATGCAACTGTTGCTGGTGGTGCAGGAGCTCAAGCAAAGGCTGTATTGAAAACAAGGATGCTTGGAGGAGATCCACCTGACACTTTCCAGGTCCACGCTGGTCACGAATTGATCGATACTTGGGTTAAGACAGGATTCATGGAACCTTTGACTCAGCTTTTCATAAGCGAAGGCTGGACAAAAGTGATGCCCAAAGGAATTCTTGATATTGTCAGTTACGACGGAGATTACTGGTCGGTACCGGTAAACATTCACAGAGCGAATGTTCTGTGGTACAACAAAGCAATCCTTCAGAAATACGGATTGAAACCACCTACGACATTTGACGAGTTCTTTGATATTGCAGAAAAACTTAAATCTCATGGGGTTATTCCTTTAGCTTTCGGGACAAAAGATGGATGGGAAGCAGCACATGTTTTTGAAACTGTGCTAATTGGGACACTTGGTGCACAGGGGTATAAAGGTTTATGGACCGGAGCAACAAAATGGTCAGATCCAAAGGTAACAGAAGCTTTGGAGATTTTTGCAAAGATGTTGAAGTATATCAATCCAGATCACTCCGCGAGAACTTGGGATGAAGCGTGCGCACTTATTGTTGAAGGAAAAGCTGCAATGAACATAATGGGAGACTGGGCTGTTGGTTACTTCATGGCAAAAGGGTTTAAAGATTTTGGCTGGGTGCTTGCTCCAAACAATGCTGGGATTTTCGATGCGCTTTCTGATAGCTTTGGGTTACCAAAGGGAGCAAGAAACAAAGAGAACGTAATAGCTTTCCTCAAGGTCCTTGGGTCAAAGGAAGGCCAGGAAGCTTTCAATATCAAAAAGGGTTCGATTCCGGCAAGAATTGATGTTAACAAAGATCTGTTCCCTGAATATCAAAAATCAGCTATGGATGATTGGTTGAAGCATGAAATAGTACCAAGTGTGATGCACGGTGCCGCAGCCTCAGAAAGCTGGGTTACGGAATTCAAAGATGTCATAGCCTTGTTCGTTGCAAGACCTGACGTCAAAACGACTCAAAGAGCTTTAGTGAACATCGCAAAAGGGCAGGGTGTACCTCAATAATTTTTTCACAAGGGGGCGAGTTTGTTCTCGCCCTCTTGTCTTGTTGCGGAGGCTTCCATGAGGGTTAGGAAAGACAAAATCATAGGATTTTTGTTCATCTTACCGTCGATAATTTTGGTATCTATATTCGTCTACGTTTTTATAGGTTGGACTGGTTGGGTATCACTCGTAAACTGGAGAGATATTTTCCCAGATTTTACCTTTATCGGTTTGAAGAACTATGAAAGGTTATTTCAAAATTTTAGATTCACAATATCTCTGAAAAACACTGTTGTATTCACAGCGCTTTTCCTAATTTCGAGTATATTGATAGGATTGTTGCTTGCCATTCTACTTGATCGAAAGATTCGATTTGAGGGTGTTTTTCGAACCATCTATTTGTTTCCAATGGCAATATCCTTCGTGGTAACCGGCGTGGTTTGGAGATGGATTCTCAACCCTGGCCCCGGTGTCGAAAGTGTTGGTTTAAACTTGCTTTTGGAAAAGATCGGATTGAGTTTCTTGAAGAGTGGTTGGTATACCGACCCGAGGATTGGAATAAAAGCTGTTGTGATAGCTGCGACTTGGC